>JBHELT010000036.1:0-12033 GCA_046262935.1 Actinomycetota bacterium
GAACTCGACCGCGCAAAGGGACACATGCGCGGGGGAGTGGTGCTTGGATTAGAGGACCCAGCGTCGCGGATGACGCGCCTTGGAAAGTCGGAACTCGTTCACGGCGAGATACTTTCCATCGACGACGTGATCGCTCGCATCGATGAAGTGACCATCGAAGATGTTGCTGCCGTTGCCCAAGACCTGTTGAAGCCCGAGTCGCGCGTTGTGTGCGTCATCGGCCCCTTCACCGTTGACGACTTCGCAGCCTGGGCGAGGTAGCTTCGCGGCACCTCGGTACAAGTCCTTACTGGGGGAATGAGACTCCACTAACCGGCGTACACAACAGCGTCTATGTCTCCGCCATCGTCATCGATATCGCCGATCAAATGCTGCATAGATATTTGCGGTCCGCCCAGACCTTTGAGATATTCGATTGCGAGCTCCCGGTCCAGATGGAGAATCTTGATTGCCCACGTAGCTACCATGGCAAGGGTGTCATAGAGCCTATCGGCGACGATTCCGTGGAAGCGTTTCATATGCCACATGATAAGTCTTTAGATCAATCGGGGCGTTACCTCATCTCGCTTTCGTCCACTTCCTCACCGTAGATGACGTGGCCCCCAGGCGCGAACTGGGGCAAGGCTTTGCTTTTGCGCTTTATCTGTTGACGGATGAACCACTGAGCCGATGGCACCGCCGCGATCGCTAGGAACTCGCCGAACAGGTTCTGCGAACCACCTGAGCTTCGGAACCAATGAAAGACCGAACCGCCCCCTAGGATCGCCAGCCATCCGGCGAGCATCGATTGCCAACCTAAGAACCAGCTCTGCATCCTGAGCATCGAGATCTGTTCCTCAATAGGCAGGGCTTCGCGTGCGGCCGAGATCATGACGTCCGCCAACTGGTTGGCACATCGGGGGCAGCCTTTCACCGGTTGGGCGTGGCGTGCCTTGTGACAGAAGTCGCATCCATCGGGACCATCAACTTCAGGCGGGATCAACTTGCCGTTCTCGACTCGACCAGGGCTCACCACGTGGAAGGCGTAATGGCAACCTTCGCATCCAGGATGGTTGGCCGTGTGGCCGTTGAAGCAAGTGGTCATACATCCATCATCGACAACCACCCGCCGCGGCATGACCCTTTCGCGGGATAGGCTCCGAGCATCATGGTGAGGGTGGCTGTCTTTGGCGCAGCCGGGCGGATGGGCTCTGAGGTTTGCAGGGCTGTTTCCGACGCGCCAGACCTGGAATTGGTGGGTGCCGTTGACCCAACCGCGGCGGGCGTGGAGCTGGCCAAGGTAGCGGGGGTCACCGAAGACCTCACGATCTGCGCCCATCCGAGCGAGATGCCAACCAGGCCCGATGTCGCGGTCGATTTCACGATCGCAGAGGCGGCTTTGGTGAACGTCGATTGGTGCATCGCCAACAATGTGCATTCGGTGGTAGGCACCAGCGGTCTTACTGCCCAGCAGATAGAGGTCATCCGAACCAGCATCGACGCCACCGGCCGCGAGACCGGGGTCCTTATCGCTGCGAACTTCGCCATCGGCGCGGTTTTGTTGATGGAGTTCTCGCGCATGGCTGCTCAGTTGATGCCCGAGGCCGAGATCATCGAACTGCATCATCCGGGCAAGAAAGATGCGCCCTCGGGGACGGCCATCAAAACGGCCGAGGCGATAAGAGAGGGCCACGCCATCGCGGATGTCTCTCCCGCCGCATCGCCGGGGGCCGAGTCCGAGATCATCAAAGGGGCACGCGGCGCCGAGCGCGACACTGTCCACATCCACAGCGTTCGGCTGCCGGGCCTCGTCGCCCATCAAGAAGTGATCTTCGGCGGCCAAGGTCAGATCCTTTCGATCAGACACGACTCCATCGACCGCACTTCGTTCATGCCTGGAGTCCTTCTTGCGGTGCGACAGATCCCCAAACATCCGGGACTTACCGTGGGGCTCGAGCACTTCATCGAACTTTGGTAACGCAGATGGGAGTTTGTCTATGAGAACGGTATTCACCGGTGGTCTTGTATTCGACGGGACGGGGGCCGACGCGAGTCGCGCAGATGTTGTTGTCGAAGATGGAATGATCGTCGAGGTAGGTTCAGCACTCGATGGCGATCATTCGGTCGATGTCACTGGCAAGACCTTGATCCCCGGTTTGTTCGACTGCCATACGCACGTCATCTTGAGTCACATCGACTTTTGGAGGCACCTGCAAACTCCTTTCTCTTATCGTTTCTACGAAGCAGCAGTAAATCTCGCTGCGACTTTGCGCGTCGGGATCACAACTGTGCGCGATGCGGGCGGCGCCGACCTCGGTATCAAGACCGCAGTTGCGCACGGCCTCATCCCCGGCCCCCGCATGCAGATCTCGATCAACATGATCAGCCAGACCGGGGGTCACGGCGACGGCTGGATGGTCTGCGGGGTTCCCGTCCCATTGTTCGTACCGCACCCCGGCCTTCCTTCAGGAATCGTAGATGGGCCAGATGCTATGCGGCACAAGGTTCGTGAGCTGATAAGAGCTGGGGCAGACGTCATCAAAGTCGCGACTTCCGGCGGCGTTCTTTCGCCCCGCGATGATCCCCGTCACGGCCATTTCCGCGATGATGAGTTGCAGGTTCTTGTGGCAGAAGCACAAGCCGCAGGCCGTTGGGTGATGGCCCACGCGCAAGCGACCGACGGGATCAAAGCCGCCATCAACGCGGGCATCCGCTCAGTGGAGCACGGAGTGTTCCTCGACGACGAGGCCATAGACATGATGCTGAAGAATGGGACGTTCCTTGTTCCGACTCTGCTCGCGCCTACCGGTGTGTTGGCGGCAGCCGATGCCGGCGCGCAGATCCCCGCCGAATCGATACGCAAAGCCCGCGAGGTGGTCGACATACATCGCGAATCCATAAGACGCGCGATCGACGCGGGCGTGAAGGTTGCGATGGGGACCGATTCAGGGGTCACGCCGCACGGGAACAATCTGGGCGAACTCCCGCTGATGGTCGACGCGGGCATGACCCCTGCCCAGGCATTGGTCGCAACCACGAAGACGGCGGCGGAGTTGATGGGCTTGCAAGACGAGTTGGGAACGATCGAAGTGGGAAAGCGCGCCGACCTGGTTGTCGTCGATGGGGACCCCCTTGAGTTGAAAACGCTCCCCGACAACATCACTGCCGTCTACAAGGACGGATCCCAAGTTACATAGACCTGTTCGCTTATGTTGGGGAGGACCAACCGGGGACGAAGGCTTCTGACGATGGGACGCCCTCGCCGAATGAGTTGACCGCCCTCACCTGGTAATAGCAAACACGGCCGCCTGGACAGTTATCTACATAGGTCGTGGTTCCCGCAGGGACTGTGGCCTTCAAAGACTCGAATCCGCTTTGCCAAGCTGCATAGATCTTGTACGAAGTTACGGAAGATCCCATGGTGTTGCTGCCAGGGGGATCCCATTGGATCGTGACCTTCCCAAAGGTCGGCCCCGGTTGGGCGATAAGGTGCTGTGGAGCCCCGGGTTTCAGGCTGTAGCGCACGATGGCGGTCCTCCACCATGTTTCGTCATGTCCACCGAACAAGTAAACGAAATTGCCGTCGAAGATCGCGCTTCGCCAGTATCGATCCATCTTGGCTGACATCTCGGTGACGGAGTCGGTAGCCGGATCGTACCGAGCGATCCGCCAGAAAGCCTTTCCCAACTCCACGTTGGGTGACATCGTCCCATTCTGATACTGGGCCTCGACGTCGATGCCTACTGTGCCGTTTGAATAATGGGCGCCCTGGGCGGGAGGAAGATCGAACACGTAAACGTAACCGTTCGCCCAGACAGCGCTCGTGGTGCCGGTGCTGTCCCAGAGCTTTGCATTCATAACAGTCAGTGTGTCGGTTGCCGGATCGTAGCGTGAGATCGAGTATCCCCAGCTCAGATACGCCGGTGTGCCGTAACCCGAGTTGCCGATACCAGGGATGAGCCATAGTCCTTCCGGCGCTGTTGCATATGTGCCACCCGAGAGGATGTATGCATATTTGCCACTCCACACAGCATTGGTGAAGCCTCTATCGTCGGGCAGTGTTGCGGCCATCGTAGTGACGACATCATTCACAGGGTCGTAACGCAGTATCGAAGTTTGGCAGGCCGCGGCCGTGCATCCTCCAAAGATGTACGCGTACCCGCCTGCCCAGATGGCACTCGTTCCGTAGCGCGGTTCAGGAAGTGTGGCGCCAACAGCGGAGATCGCATTCGTGACCGTGTCGAACTTCAATATCTGGTTTGAAATGATTTCGGTATGAAGCGAACAATCTGGAGAAGTCGCGGGGCAGGCTGTTCCTCCGAACAGGTAGATATACCGGCCGTCCGTGGCTCCTGAGGTGTTCTTGATCGCGTACGGAAGTTGGGGGAGCGCGGCCACTAGTCCTGTTGAAGGGTCATAGGAGGCGACCTGCCTCCTAGCGTAATAGGTGACGGCTCCGCAGGGGCGCCACCACCGCCGTAGCAACCATAGGCATCGCAATAACCGCCACCACCTCCTCCTCCGCCAGAGTTGGGGACAGCGCGGCAGCATCCGCCGAATACGTATGCTTTCTGGCCATTCCAGACGGCGGTTGAGCCGTACGTGTCAACAGGAAGGTCGGCCACTATCGCCGATCGGTCGGCTCGTGCTTGAGGGGTGGCGAGCAAGAGGGCTGCCAAAGTTGCAAAAGCCAGAGCCCATGCCGCCAGTCGCTCAGTTCTCACATTTGGATCCATTCGTCGTCATGACCCAGATTCCTGCTCGCTATGGAAAAACAATCCTTCACAGGCACCGATGAGCGAGTTTTGGAGCCGAGCGTTGTTATAGTCGAGTTGGCAGGTCGATCGTGAACCAAGCAAGGAGCATCTCATGAAAGGAAGATTCGGCGACCTGATCACCGCCATGGTCACCCCCTTCGACGATGAAGGCAAAGTTGACCTCGGCGGCGCACAGGCCCTCGCTGACTGGCTGGTAGATCACGGCTCCGACGGGCTGGTCGTCGTCGGTTCAACCGGCGAGGCCCCCACGCTCAGCGACGAAGAGAAGATCGACCTTTGGAAAGCGGTTACCGAGGCAGTTGGTGGCAAGGCGAAAGTGATCGCCGGCACGGGGACCTATGACACCGCCCACTCGATCCATCTGACCAAGAAGGCTGAGAGCATCGGCGTCGATGCGATCCTGACGGTCACCCCTTATTACAACCGGCCCCCGCAGGAGGGTCTGTACGCACACTTCCGCGCGATAGCGGAGAGCACCGCGCTCCCGGTCATCTTGTACGACATACCGATCAGGAGCGCTCGCAAGATCGAACACCAGACCATCATGCGGCTTGCCGAAGTGAGCAACATCGCAGCAGTGAAAGATGCTTGCGGCGACGCCCAAGCCGCCGCGCGCCTAGTTGCCCAAGCACCAGAAGGATTCCAGATCTATAGCGGTAACGACGGCGACACGCTGCCTTGGCTAGCGGTCGGCGCCGTAGGGGTCATCGCTGTCGCTTCTCACGTTGTTGGGCCGCAGATGACCGAGATGATCTCGCTGTTTCACTCGGGCGACGCGGAGGGGGCGCGCAAGATACACCTCGACCTGATGGAAGTCTTCGACGCCATGAGCATCACCACCAACCCGATACCGGTGAAGGCTGCGATGGAACTTCTCGGTCACAAGGTCGGGCCCCCGCGCCTGCCATTGGTACCTGCGACCGAAGAAGAGCGCGCGAAGCTGAAGCAGGTCTTATCCAAGGCCGGAGTGCTCTGAGCATCCCTTCTACGCGCATCACCTTCCTCGGGGGCGTCGGCGAGATAGGGCGCAACATGACGCTCATCGAATCCGAGGGTCGGTTGCTGATCGTCGATGTTGGTCTGATGTTTCCCACCGAAGACATGTTGGGTGTTGATCTTGTGCTGCCCGACTTCGAGAACATCCGCGACCGCGAAGATGACATCGAGGCTATCTTGCTGACGCACGGTCATGAAGACCATGTGGGCGGCGTTCCCTTCCTGATGCGCGAGATGAACCCACCCATTTACGGCTCCCCTCTTACGCTGGGACTGCTGAGGAACAAGCTCGTCGAGCACCGTTTCGCCGAGACTGCCGATCTGCATCCCATGCATCACGGACGTCGATTGAAACTGGGCCCCTTCGACATCGATCCGATCGAAGTTAGTCATTCGATCCCGGGCGCCCTTGCGTTGGTCATCCATACCCCCGATGGTTCGATACTTCATACAGGCGACTTCAAGTCCGAATCCGAAACCGATGCTGCGGGAGGCAACCCGGTCGCAGCGCTCAGCGGCACGATCGACGTGATGCTCGCCGATTCGACCAATGCCGACCATCCAGGCAAGACCCCATCGGAGGACGTAGCCGCGGCAGGGATCGCAGAAGTCATCGAGTCTGCCGAGGGAAGGGTAGTGATCGCGTGTTTCGCATCGAACATCCATCGCGTAGCGCAGATCGTCGAGGCCTCTTCGAAGGCTGGGCGTCTTGTGGCGCTTCTTGGCAGAAGCATGATCAACAACGTCGAGGTCGCCCGCGGTCTCGGCTACGTCAACGCTGACGATTCGATGTTCTTGACCATCGAGGAATCCAAGAGCCATCCACCTGAGCAAACCGTCGTTCTATGTACGGGCTCGCAAGGCGAACCGTTGTCGGCACTTTCGTTGATGGCCACGCGCGATCACAAACACATCAAACTGAACGAGACCGACACGGTTGTGCTTTCAGCAACTCCCATACCCGGCAATGAGTCAGCGGTGAGGCGAGTCATCGATGGACTCTTCCGGATCGGAGCCAGGGTCATCCAGCCTCCGGCATCCCCGGTGCATGTTTCGGGGCACGCATCGGCCGATGACCTCAAGTTGTTGACATCGAGCGTCAACCCCAAGTGGTTCGTCCCGATACACGGTGAATATCGACATCTCGCGATCCATGCAGGTCTGGCGCACGAGGCCGGGGTCCCCAAGGATCACATCATGGTCGTGGAAGACGGCGATGTGCTCGAACTAAGTGGCGGGACCCTTTCCAGGGGCGAGCGGGTCGAGGCAGGATACGTTTTCGTGGACGGGATAGGCATAGGCGACGTGCAGGATGCAGTCCTTCGAGACCGCCGCCTGCTGGCCGATGATGGGGTGGTTGTGTGCGTTGTGACCATCGATTCGCAGACCGGTGAGTTGCTGGCAGGACCCGACATCATCTCCCGGGGGTTCGTCTACGAGGACCAAGCTTCGGGATTCATTGAAATAGCTAGGGCGGAAATTCGCGAATCTTTGGCCGATCTAGCCGAAGATGAGATCACTGATTGGGGCGCCATCAGGCAGCACGTGCGCAAATCGCTCGGGAAAGCGGTCTGGCGGCACACCAGAAGGCGCCCGATCATAGTGCCGGTTGTGATGGAGGTATGAGTGTCGCCAACTACAACCAGAAAAAGGCCAGCTCCTTCTAGGGGCCGAAAGGCCGCGCCCAAACGCAACTCCTACAAGCGAAAGAGCAAGACGACTGCACCCGGTTCGCGCCTGATCGCGGCCATGTCGCGGCACCTCAGCGATCAACGCCACGATGTTGTCGGAGTTGGCCTTGTGTTCTTCGGGATATTGAGCGGGCTTGGCTTATACGCGGACCTGGCCGGGCTCGCGGGCCACGGCATAGAAGTGGCCCTCAAGTGGCTGCTGGGTTCATCGGCTCTGGTGGTCCCGCCAGTTCTCGCGTTCGTGGGCATCATGGTCCTTCGAAAGGGAAGCGGCGAGCAGGCTGCCCGCATCGGGATCGGTGCAGCTATGACGATGCTGGCGGCATCGGCGTTCAGTCATCTGCTCTGGGCAAGCGACGCGGCGGGTCTCAAGTTGGAAGAGATGCCGCGGCTCGGCGGTGTCCTTGGCGCGGGGCTAGCATGGCCACTCGAACGACTGCTCTCGGTATGGGGAGCAGGGCTTTTCATCGTTTCGTTCGGCTTCATCGGCCTACTGGTGCTCACCAAGACTCCAGTCTCGCGAGTCATCGGGTGGGTGAAAGGCGGCCTCGGCGCTGTCGCTTGGGCACTCAAGTCGGTCGTGATGATGGCGGCCCCCGTGGGGGCCGCACTGTGGGACAAGGTCCGCAACTTAAAACCCCCAGCGCTGCCGCCGGGGGCCATCACCCCGCCCAAACCTAAGCGTCAACGTCGCCCGAAGAAAACAGTCGAAGATGAGACGGACTCCGACGATCCCCCTTACGAAGAGATCTCGCTTGTCGACGAAGAGCCAACATCGCTGATTCCCGTGACAGCAGCACCGCCACCACTTTCGGCTCAGGGTTACCGCATGCCGCCTCTCGACCTTCTGGTGAAGAGTGACGCCGCCGAGATCTCTAAGCGCGCCATCGAAGAAACCATCGAGACATTGGAAAAGACCCTTCAGCAGTTCTTGGTCGATGCGCGCGTTACCGGCTATACGACAGGGCCAACCGTAACGCGCTACGAGATCGAACTCGGCCCTGCGGTGAAGGTGAACCGCGTCGTTGGCCTTCAGAACGAGATCAAGTACGCCCTGGCATCGGGGGAGTTGCGGATACTCGCACCCATACCGGGCAAGTCGGCGATAGGCATCGAGGTCCCCAACCGCGATCGCAACCGCGTGACACTCGGCGATGTGCTCAGTTCGCCAACGGCCAAAGCAGCTCCGCATCCCTTGACCGTTGGACTAGGACAAGACATCTCCGGTCAGCCAGTAGTAGTGAGCCTCGCTGACATGCCGCATCTTTTGATCGCGGGGGCGACTGGTGCAGGTAAGTCATCGTGTATCAACGCGATGCTTTCTTCGATCATCATCCGTTCGCGGCCCGACCAGGTTCGCCTTCTGCTTATCGATCCCAAGCGCGTCGAGTTATCCGGCTACAACGGTGTGCCGCATCTTTTGACTCCTGTGGTCACCTCGCCGCGAAAGGCAGCAGAGGCACTTGGGTGGGTCGTCAAAGAGATGGAGGCCCGCTACGAGGTGATGGGCTCTGTTGGGATGCGTCATATCGACATGTACAACGAGGCGGTTCGTTCATCTTCGCTTCCCGATTTCGACGATGGCATGCCGCGCAGCCCTTGGCCCTATTACCTGGTGGTCGTTGATGAACTCGCTGATCTGATGATGGTCGCGGCGCGGGACGTCGAAGATGCCATATGCCGCATCGCACAGATGGCGCGCGCGGTTGGCATCCACCTCGTTGTCGCGACGCAGCGCCCGTCGGTCGACGTCGTGACCGGTGTTATCAAAGCCAACATCCCGTCGCGGCTCGCCTTCGCAACGGCTAGCGCGCAGGATTCGCGGGTCATCCTCGACGAAGGCGGCGCCGATCGGTTGATCGGAAAGGGCGATCTGCTTTACAAACACATGTCGGCCCCCCGGCCTCAGCGCATCCAGGGGGCATGGGTTTCGGAGAAAGAGATCGAGGCGGTCGTCGGCTGGTGCAGACGTCAGCGCGACGTCAACTACGTCGAGGGCGTTGTGAGCGAAGGCCACAGCCATCAGGGTCAGGGCTCGATCTCTCATGGAGCAGATGACGACGACGAAGTCTTGATGAATCAGGCGCTCGAACTGGTTGTGCGTTCTGGCCTTGGCTCGACCTCTATGCTGCAGCGCAAATTGAAGGTCGGCTTCGCCCGGGCCGGTCGCCTGATGGACCTGCTCGAAGAGCGTGGCGTTGTTGGTCCCTCGCTTGGTTCCAAACCGCGGGACGTGCTGATGGGGGTCGAAGAGCTCGAGGGTGGGGCTCAGTCTCCCGAGTAGGCCCCCAAGTCGTCGATACGCCGTTTCGCCTGCTCAACCAGTGCAGCGTCGCCGATCCCTTCTGCTGCAGCCAGGGCTTCGCCATAGCGCTTGCGTGCCCTTTCGATAGCCCTTGCGTCAGCTCCGAATTTCAAGAAATTGTCAGCGGTTAGCAGCATGTGCCATATCGCGGCAGCGTCTTTGGCTTCGGAGGCGTCGTCCACACAAGGATGCTAACCGAAGGGCCCCCGAGCACGCGAAGGCCCACTCGGACGACGATTTATCAACAAAGCGTCAGGATTGACCGCTTCACGCCTATGCCGCCTATAATCCAGGGCAAGCCGCCCACGGCTGCCCCTCATCTATGTCAAAAGAACTTCACACGCTCGGAGAGCGACTACGCGCAGCAAGGGAGGCGATCCCCGCCTCCGTTTACCAAGCCGCGCGCGACACCAAGATCAGGGTCGACTTCCTCGAAGCCATGGAGCAAGACAACTTTCGTTTCTTGTCTGGGGGCGCCTACGTTAAGGGGATGCTCCGCAGTTACGGGAAATGGCTCGGCCTCGATGAGGACCAACTGGCCGAACAGTTCGACAGGGCGCACGCAACAACGAGCGTGCCTACCATCGAGAAACTTGCGGCAGAGCCGGCACAAGCGGGCCCCCGATCGCGCCGCCCCGGATGGTTGATCGCCGGGGGCCTTGCGGCAACCACTCTTTTGGTGCTCTCGCTCATCGGTGTGATGAACCCCGTTACCAAGGTGGCAACGCCCCCCAACCCACCATCGGACCCGCGCGCTGCTGCGGCGTCATCGCCAGGTTCATCGAGTACTTCGACAGTTGCCCAAGCACCCGCTCCAAGCGATGGCGTGCAATTGACCATAACCATCGTTGGAAAGTCGAGCTGGCTGCGTGTCCTAACCGACCCCGTCGACGACCGCTCTGCCGCCGCTTTCGAAGGAACGCTTACGGGCGGTTCGATCAAGACTTTCAGCGCGCATCAACTTATGCGGCTGCTCGTGGGAGATGTCAGTGCTGTTCGCATAACCTTGAACGGCCGCGATCTTGGAGTGCCTCCCGGCTCGAAGGGGCAGATCGGTCGCTTCGATTTCAAACCCGAAACGACAACGCTGGTTCGCGGCTGAGCCCCGCTGCACTGCGTCGCTAACTCGCGCCGCAGGCCGCTGAGCGGCTAATCTGGGCGGTCATGTGGCCCAATGTCGTAACCAGCGCAAGGATCGCGTCGATCCCTTTCTTCCTGTGGTTCTTGTTCCATGGGTCCACGGGTACAACCGCACCCCCTGGTTCTTTCAGCGCACCGTGGGCGGGGACCGATGCGGCCACGTGGACCGCTTCAGCGATATTCGCTGTAGCAGCAGCATCAGACCTGCTCGATGGCTACCTTGCCCGCCGCCTGGATTGCGTGACGGAACTCGGCCAGTGGCTCGATCCTTTGGCCGACAAACTGCTCGTCGGCGCGGCATTGATAGGTTTGGTCGCGCTTAGGGGTCTGCCCATCTGGGTAGCCATCGTCATCGGTGTGAGAGAGCTTGCGGTTTCGATACTCAGGGCGGTCGGCGTGAGACGCGGCAACGCGATGCCGGCGAGTTTCCCTGGAAAAGTCAAAACAGCGATCCAGATCCCCATGGTGTTGGTGTGGCTGTTTCCGCGGCGCTCTTGGATGATCATCGTCCAAGATGTGGTCATGTATCTAGCGGTTGTGCTGACTGTAGGATCAGGCGCTTTATATTTCACGAAGGCGAAGCAGATGCTCTCTCGCCGCGAGTCAATTTCATGAGAGCCGAGATCATCGCGGTTGGCACCGAACTTCTGATCGGACAGATCGCCAACACCAATGCACAGAAGATGTCTTCATGGCTGGCCGACATCGGTGTCGATGTGATGTTCCATACAACGGTCGGTGACAACGAAGAGCGCATCGCTTCGACGATCTCGAAAGCATGCGCGCGCTGCGATGTTGTGATCATCACCGGGGGACTTGGACCGACCCACGATGACTTAACCCGCGAGGCCATCGCTCGAAGCACTAACAGACCGCTTGGTCGCGACCCGTTACTCGAACAACAACTGCGAGAAAGGTTCGCTAACTTCGGACGCGAGATGGCTCCTGAGAATCTGAAGCAGGCCGATTTGCCCGAAGGCGCCTCGCCCTTGCCTAATCCGCGCGGAACCGCTCCTGGTGTGATGTTGCAACAGGGCGACGTTTGGATATTCGCTGTGCCTGGGGTCCCCTCCGAGATGGAGCACATGATGCGCGAACTCGTTCTGCCGCATCTATCGGCGCTCGCAGGGCAGGTGCGATTGGT
>JBHELT010000037.1:0-2875 GCA_046262935.1 Actinomycetota bacterium
ATCCAGAACGCGGCGAAAGAGGCAGTGAGGCGCATCGGCCCGGTTTACGAGACAGGCGTTGCAGACGCCAAGGTCGAAGGGATCAGGGCGCTTAGTCCCGGTTGATCTCTTCGCTGCCCTGGGTCTTAGCGAGTCGCTCGATACGGGCCTGAACTGCCTCCATGTACCACCTGACCCCGCTTTGGACGCCGCGCACGAATTGGGGTTTGGGATAGGGCTGCCTTCTCAAACGGTGACCGACCTCTGCCTCAGCCTCCGACAAGAGGCTGGCTAGGGTCGCCTCGTCGATCACGAGGACAGGTGCGCCAAGTAGAAGCCTAATGCCGCGAGCAATGCTGAGGCTGGGATCGTTATGAACCAGGCCCACACGACCCGGCCAGCAACTCCCCATCTGACCGCAGAGAGACGTTGGATGGCACCGACCCCAACGATCGAACCGGTGATCGTGTGGGTGGTCGATACCGGTATCCCTGCAGCGGCCGTAGCGAACAATGTGGTCGCTGCTCCCACTTCGGCAGCGAAGCCTTGCATGGGTACCAGTTTGGTGATCTTCGACCCCATCGTTTTCACGATCCGCCAACCTCCGGTCATGGTCCCAAGCGCGATGGCGGTAAACGCGGCCAAGGCCACCCAGGCAGGGATGTGTTGAACGTCGCGGATCTTGTGATGAGTTATCAAGATCACTGCGATGACTCCCATCGTTTTCTGTGCATCGTTCGCGCCATGTCCCAATGAATAGGCCGCGGCCGAAAGTAACTGCCCACGTCTGAAGAACTTGTTGGCGAAACCGGGGTTGGCTCTGCGGAAGATCCAATAGATCAACATCATCGCAACCAGCCCCAAGACCAATCCCATCACCGGCGCGATGAAAATGAACTGGATCGTTTTGATGACGCTCTTCATATTGACGATCACGAACGATCCCGTTGAGGCGAAGCCCGACCCAACCAGACCCCCTATCAGCGCATGCGAAGAAGATGTAGGCAGTCCGAAATACCAGGTGATGACGTTCCAAGCGATCGCGCCGAATAAGGCGCCGAATATGACCGCATCGCTGATGTGGAACTTATCGAGGTTGAGTGTTTTGCCGATCGTTGCCGCGACTTTCAGAGGGAATATCTTGAACGCGATGAAGTTGAAGAAGGCGGCCCAAATCACTGCCAGCCGGGGCGATAGCACCCTCGTTGAAACAACCGTTGCGATCGAGTTGGCTGCGTCGTGCCAGCCATTGGCGTAATCGAAAGCAAGTGCCATGAAGATCAGAAGCACCGCGGTCAAGTCGAGATGGCGGTTGATCTGCAGAAGGACGATCACGCCACCGAGTCCGATGATCGCGAACAGGATGTTTGTTCTTCCCATCGGACTATTCATCCTGGTGCTCATAGCTGGCGCCGCGGGAAGGGGATCTTCCAGTTTGCTCATGTCTGCTTGAGCACGATCGACTCGAGTGTGTTCGCGACATCCTCTACGCGATCGATTGCAGACTCGATCTCTTCGATGATGTCCTTCGTCTTCAGAACGTCCATCGCGTCGAACCCTCCACCGAAAAGGTCCGCGATCGTTTGTCTGTAAAGGCGGTCACCTTCGTTCTCGAGTCGGTTGATCTCGACCCAGTAGGTTTCAAGCCCCTTCATCTTGCGAAGGGCCGGCATCGCCTCGGCCCCCTGGGCCGCTGCCGATGCCAAGGTTTCGGCAAGCGCAACCATCTGGGGAAGAGGCTTGTCGATCTTGTGCAGTCTCAGATATTCCGATGCGGCCTCGATGTGGTCGAGCACATCGTCGAGGCTCGTGGCGAGGCGGTGGATGTCTTCGCGGTCGAAGGGCGTGATGAAAGTTGTGTTGAGTCGACGCATCACTTCGTGGGTGATCTCGTCACCTTCGTGCTCGATCTCAAGGACCCTGTGACTGCGCTTGTCGAGGTCGGAATAGTTCTGGAGCAGGCCCAGCAGTTCATCGGCCCCAAGTTGGACCTTGTTTGCGAGTTGTTCGAACAGATCGAAGAACGAATCTTCTCTCGGGATCAGTCGTAACCTCATGAATACCTTTCTCGGTCGTAGATTCCCAGATACCACAGCCCCGTCATTCGAGCAAAGACCTCGTTCATCTCCACAGAATCTCCACAAGGTCTTGGCCGCTTCGACCAAGGCGGTGACTACACTTTATGTATGCAAGGCAGAACGATAGCCGTTGTGGAGGACGAAGCCATCATCGCAGCCGCAGTGGCTGCCAGATTGCGCAAAGAAGGTTTCGTGGTCGAGATCGCTTCCGACGGTCCCTCAGGTGTAGATCTGTGTCAGCGGATGCGTCCGGATCTCGTGGTCCTCGACGTCATGCTGCCAGGATTCGACGGATTGGAGGTCTGTCGGAGGATCCAGCGCGATCGGCAGACCCCGGTATTGATGCTGACAGCCAGGGACTCCGAGACCGACATGCTGGTTGGTCTGGGACTCGGCGCGGACGATTACATGACCAAGCCTTTCAGCCCGCGTGAACTGGTCGCGCGCGTGCAGGCGATATTGCGAAGGGTGAACAGGTTCCCGGCACCGGTTGGGTCATCAGTGCATCTGGGCGATCTCGAGATCGATCCGGCAACACGTCAAGTATCGCGCGGCGGCAAGCAGGTCCACCTCACGCCGATCGAATTCGACCTCCTGCACCGCCTCGCATCTCGCCCCGGTGTTGTCCACACCCGCGAACAATTGCTGTCGGACGTTTGGGGCTACTGCGACGCATCAGGCGGCCGAACGGTCGATTCCCACGTTGGGGCCCTGCGTCGAAAACTAGGGTCCGACCTATTCAGAACCGTTCACGGAGTCGGTTACGCGTTGGAGGTTGTTTCAGGTTGAGACCTCTCGACCCGCTCTCTTCGATCAAG
>JBHELT010000038.1:0-22622 GCA_046262935.1 Actinomycetota bacterium
GTCCTGGCCCACCGCAAGGAGGCGAACCAACAGTTGCATATGGATCTGGATCTGAGCTTCTCCACCCATGGTCCCGAACAGAAGGTGTGGCTTGCCGCCCCGCGTTGCCATCCCCGGCGCCAGGGTATGGATCGGGCGAGCCGCGCCCTTATATGAGGCTGGCGTGTGATAGGCGCCACGATTGTGAAGATGCACGCCAGTGCCGGGGACCACGACACCGGATCCGTAGCCCATGTAATTGCTCTCGTTCATGCTGATCGCCAGTCCGGAGCGATCTTGTGCACACAGATAAACGGTGTCACCGGTTAGCGAAACCGACTCGATGGCATCGAACATCCTGCGATGAAGGGCCGGGTCGTCGAGCGACATCCCTTCGATATCACCCAGCTTGTCTAGTGCCTTTAGAACCAGGTGGCCACGCGAGTTGGGAGGCATCTCGTAGATGGTGTCGCCGAAGAACTCGGTGGACATCGGTGTCACCCATTCGGCCTCGTGCCTAGCGAAGTCATCGGGAGTGCATGGCGCTGGGGCGTTTCGCGCCACGTCGCCATGGTAGAAACCACGAAGGTCGCTCAATACGTCGGCGAGTTCCGGGTTGGTCACCCATCCGCGTTGCACACCTTCCACCCATATGCGTTTGGCATCGCGATCTCGTTCTAGCAACTGCGCCGATCGCTCCGTCGATCTAACCAATGAGGGCGAGGGACAGAAGCCTTCGCGCGCATATCCGATGGCAGGTTTCGCAAGGTCGTTGATGTCGCGGGTCCCGTAGCGTTCAGCGAGCGCGACCCATCCTGCAGCAGCACCCGGAACGGTGACCGAGCCTATGCCGTGCACGGGGACCTTGCCATCTCCGGGTAGCTCAGCCGCCATCGGTAGTCGTCCGCTCGAGTTGAGGCCGATCACGTTGCCATCGCTGTGAACGATGGCGAACAGGTCGCCACCGGCGCCGCAAAGGTGGGGGCAAACGACAGCAAGGACCAGGTTGGTTGCGATCGCAGCATCGACCGCGTTTCCACCTGCTGACAGAACGTTGACCCCTGCGATGGTTGCAAGGTAGTGCGGCGAGGCTACGGCGGCGTGTGGAAAGACATATGCGGGGTTTGGGATCATTGGCGATTGAACGCCGCAGGGTAATCGACGAATGCAACTGATGGCGAACCGTCTACGCTTGCGAGGGCATCCTCGACGGTGGGGGCCCACTCGAACCCGACGTGTTCTGGTAGTCGCCGATCCTGCGGCCCCGCAACTATGATCCTCGTCGCGTGACGCAATCGTTTCAAAGGGTAAAGAGCCATGATGCCGTGGACGCCGTGAAAGCCGAAGCCGTTGCGGTAACTGTCGATGTATCGGGGGTCGGTTGCGAACTCTTCTTCGTACATCGCTTTAGCTTCATAGGGATCTTTCGTTTCCGGAAGAACGCGTTCCCACACATCACGGTACGAGGGATGGTGGATATCGTCCCATCTGTCGATGCAAGGCGTAGCGATTATGGCTGTGCATCCGGGTTTGCCTAG
Organism: Actinomycetota bacterium; assembly: GCA_046262935.1. Taxonomy (GTDB): domain Bacteria; phylum Actinomycetota; class CADDZG01; order JAHWKV01; family JAHWKV01; genus JBHELT01. The sequence continues at coordinate 1,518 of JBHELT010000038.1, forward strand.
GGCTTCGATCATCCCGCCCAGGTACCCAAGAGCAGTTGATATCAATGTAAGTATCGGGTTGGTGTGCGAATACGCGGCGTAGGGGCTCCAATCGGGGACACCATAGACCACGACATCGGCCTTCTCATCAACGAGATCTCGCCGGTTGGCCATGTTCGATCTGTTCATATCTATCGCTGCCGCGCGCGTCGCCCCAACCGACCCAGTGAAGAACGCCGCCGGTTGCAGCGGGTTGGCTAGGACGGTTTCGAATTTGAAGAACTTCTCTCGGCCGAGTTCGCTTTCGGTGAGGACCCCCATCTCGTCGAGCATCTCGTGCATCTGGTTGCGGCCCATCGACATGCTCATTATGTCGGGGGTGTGGTGGTGAGCGATCGACCGATATGACGCAAGGCCAACGCATATCGACTTCCACCCGCCGCTGAACCCGCGGGTTGTCGAACAGTTGACGTAGATGACCAGGTCCGCTTCGACCGCTTTGCGATTGAGATCGACATGCAATCCGTTTGCAGTCCTGCCGATGGGGATCATCGCGTTCGAGTCTTCTGCGTCGTGACATGCGAACCGGGGGCCAGCCCATCGCACAAGGTCCTCGCCGATCAACTTTGCGATCTCACCGCCGGTGAACTTGCGGTGAAGGGCATTGGCGCAGACCAGTTCGATCTTGTCGTCTTCGACTCCCGCGTCCGCGAGCGTGCGAAGGATGTTCTTCAGAGCGAAAGGCCAAACCGGCGCGTAACAAGGGACGGTCGGGTCATCGAATGCGATCAGCACCCGCGACGCTTCGCGGGCAAGTGAGACCAACGGCGGGGTGTCGATGGGGTTTGCCAGAGCGTGTGCCGCGGCTGCATCGATGTCTTCGATTGGCTCGACGCCGAGGGAGACCCCAGGGCCAACGCGGTGGGTACCGTCGGGCAACTCGGCGGTCACCCAGGAGTCGCCAAAGACGATCTGTGTTTGCACCCCTCGATCCTATGAGATGCTGACGCCCGATACCGAGTTCGAGTTTGTTGTTGGAGGGTTTGTCAATGGGACTTCTTGATGGAAAGGTAGCGATCGTCACCGGCGCAGGCCGTGGCATCGGAAGGGGCGAAGCTCTGCTGCTCGCTCGCGAAGGCGCCAGGGTAGTGGTCAACGATGTTGGTGCTTCAGTAACGGGGCAGGGCCATGACGCTAGCCCCGCGGAACTAGTGGTCAAACAGATCGAGGAATCGGGGGGCGAAGCCATCGTCAACGATGCCGACGTGTCGGACTTCGAAGCTACCAAAGCGATGGTCGATCTCGCGATCGAGCGGTTCGGCAGGCTGGACATCGTGGTTAACAACGCTGGGATACTTCGTGACCGGATGCTCGTGAACATGACGCCGGAAGAATGGGATGCGGTCATGTCGGTTCATCTGCGAGGAACTTTCAACACAACACGCCACGCGGTTGCTCACTGGAGGGAGCTGTCGAAGGCAGGCGAACCGGTTGCAGGAAGGGTGATCAACACCTCTTCGCCTTCAGGGCTCTACGGCAACGTAGGACAATCGAATTACGGAGCGGCTAAGGCAGGCATCGCCGCATTCACGGTGATCGTTGCTCAAGAGGTCGGGCGCTACGGCGTGACGGTCAACGCTGTCTCTCCATCTGCTCGGACACGGATGACCGAGCAGGCCTTTGGAACCATAGCCGAACCCGAGAGCGGGTTCGATACGTTCGCCCCCGAGAACATAGCCCCGATCGTTTGCTACCTCGCAAGTGATGATGCTGCGGGTATCACCGGGCAGGTTTTCGGTGTTCAAGGCGGGAGCATCGCCCTTTTGCAAGGCTGGACACCCTCTGGGGTGATCGATAAGTCAGAGCGCTGGGAACCGGCGGAATTGATGGATGCGATCGAGCAGATCGTGCCTGGGAAGAAGATCCAACCCGACCCAATGGCAGCAAGGCTCGCGGCCGGGCAGCAACCCTTGATCTCTGGCAGCAAGAACTAACCAAAGGAGTCGCAATGGATCTCACCTGGAGCCCTGAAGACGAAGACTTCCGTTTGGAGGTAAGGGGATATCTCGAACAGAACCCGGCCCCCGAGTTGCCCAAAGAGGAGCCAGGCAGGTTCGAGGTAGCCGTCGAGTGGCAGCGCAAGATGGCCGAAGATGGTTGGGTCGCCATCCACTGGCCCAAGGAGTACGGGGGCCGGGGCGCGTCGATACTGCAAACGGTCATCTTCAACGAGGAGTACACGCGCGTTCGCGCGCCTTCGCTTCCGAATGCGCTCGGTATCGGATTGCTGGGACCAACGCTCATGGTCCACGGTAGCGATGTTCAGAAGGATCGCTATCTCAAGAAGATCTTGACCGGCGAAGAGATCTGGTGCCAGGGATTCTCCGAACCCGATGCCGGAAGCGACCTTGCAGCTTTGCAGTGCAGCGCAGTTGAGGACGGCGATGAATTCGTCGTCAACGGTCAGAAGATATGGACTTCATATGGCAAGTACGGCGACTGGATATTCACTCTGGTGCGAACCGATCCCAAGGCCGAGAAGCATTCGGGTATCTCGTTTTTGTTGATCGACATGCATTCACCGGGGGTAGATGTTCGGCCTTTGAAAGAGATGACGGGAGAATCGCTGTTCGCGGAGGTTTTCTTCACCGACGTGCGCGTGCCCAAGGAGAACCTCGTGGGAGGCGTTGGTGATGGATGGCGCATCGCAATGACCACACTCACCTTCGAGCGATGGGCGGGGGCCTTGGCCCAGTCTGTGAGATTGCGCAACTCGGTTGACGACCTGATCGCAGACGCTCAGAAGGTGCGCAGGAATGGATGGACCGCTTTCGATGACCCGATATCGCGGTCGAAGATCGGCAAACATCTCGTCGACATCGAGGTGTACCGATACAACACGCTTCGGGCGATATCTGCCATCGCCAACGGACAACCGGCAGGGCCTGAAGCTTCGATCAATAAACTGTATTGGTCCGAGTGGCACAAGGCGTTCAGCGAAGATGTTCTTGCGATACTCGGCCCGGCGGGCATCGCCAGCGGGGCCCAGGACGGCGTCGATGCCGGTCGCTGGATGAATGAATTCCTATTCTCCAGAGCTGGGACCATCTATGCGGGTACTTCCGAGATCCAGCGCAACATCTTGTCCGAGCGTGTACTCGGACTGCCGAAAGAGGTGAAGGGTTGATGGATTTCAGACTCTCCGAGGATCAACTGTCGCTCCAAAAGGGGGCTCGTGAGTTCCTTCAGAAAGAGTGCACCTCAGCAGTTGTGCGAGCCGCATTCGAAAGCGAAAACGGCGACTCACCCGAGCTCTACCGAAAGATGGCCGACCTCGGTTGGCTGGCGCTGACGGTGCCCGAGGAGCATGGGGGCCTTGGCCTTGGCGCCGTCGAGCACGCAGTCTTATTGGAACAACTTGGCTACTTCAACGCGCCTGGCTCTTTCTTCGGCACTTCCGCACTTGCGATACCGATCTTGCTGCACGCTGGGGCTTTCGACGAGTGCGCTTCGGCGACCGACGGCAGCCGCAGGTTTGCCGTGGTTCTCGACCCGTCCTTCGTGCTCGACGCCGGGCTCGCAGATGCCTTCATCGTCGTGGACGAAGAAGTTTCGCTCATCGATGCATCCGACGCTGACGTTCAACCTCACGCGACGATTGATGGGACTCGTCGCACTGGCACGGTTCGTTTCGATGCTGCCAAGGCCCGCAAACTCGGTTCGGCGCGTGGGATACAGGCGATCATCGACCGTGCAACTGCGGCTCTGGCAGCGGAATGCGTTGGTGGTATGCAATGGGCACTCGACACCACCGTTGGTTATGCCAAAGTGAGGGCCCAGTTCGGAAGACCGATAGGTTCTTTCCAAGCGGTGAAACATCGTTTGGCAGAAGCACTGCTAAGGACAGAGTCATCGCGCTCCGCGGCTTACTATGCCGCGTGGGCCAATGCGGCTTCGGCCCCCGACGCGGCCTACTCATCTTCGGTCGCTAAGGCCTATGTTTCCGAGGCTCACCCATGGGTTACCGGGGAAGCCATCCAGTTGCACGGAGGTATCGGGTTCACATGGGAGCACGATGCTCACCTTTACTTCAAAAGGGCGATGATGAACCAGGTATTACTGAACGATGCTGAGTATCACCGAGAACGTGCCTTGATGATGGTCTTGCCCGGATCCGATCGCGAGGAACTCTAGGAGCGCTATCCAGTCTCAGCGCCGCCTGCGGACGAAATCTCGCAGGACATAGTCACCGATATCCTGACCTGCTGTTTGAAACACCCGGCCCCCGGTTCGCCTCGCGAGTTCGTCCATGAAACGCGTTAGACCGGGTTCGTCTTCTAGCATGAAGATGTTCAATGTGATCCCGCTGTTCGATAGACGCACCGCTTCGGCGAGTGTTTTGTGGATGGTCTCCGATGTCGGCGGCCACGAGAAGAAGAAGTCTGGCCCTGTAGGCCCAGTTTCCACCAAGTGCGCGGTTGGTTCTCCATCGGTCACCATGATCACTTGCTTGGTTTCTCTCGGGTGCTCCGACAGCAATCGGTTGGCCAATAGGAATGCGTGCTGCATGTTCGTTCCGTACACCCGCTCGATGTTCCCAGCCGCCGTCAGTTCCCCGGGGTCCATCTTCCACGCGAAGGAGTTAAAGCCGATCAGGTATAGATGGTCTTGGGGGTACTTGCCTTCGATCAGTGAATGAAGTGCAAGGGCCATGCGTTTCGCGGGGACCCAGTGTCCCCTAAGGGGCATCGAGAACGATAGGTCCAAAAGCAAGGCTGTGGCCGTTCGCGTGCGGCTTTCGGCTTCGGCCAACTCGAAGTCATCGGGATGAAGCGCAACCGCGCTCGACCGTGTTGATGCCGACCGAAGTACGGAATTGAACACGGTCTTTTGGACGTGGATCTGCCCTGTGTCTCCGAAGAGCCAGGGTCTTGTTGCCCCGGTTGGTTCTGCAGGGCCACCAACCTCGCGCGCATCGTGGCTGCCCTCCCGGTCTTTCTGCAGGTCCTCGAAAACTTTAACCAGGGCGCGCTCGCCCATCCTTCGTATGCCTCTGGCGGTTAGTTCGAGCCTGCCTTTCTGTTTAGCAACGATGCCTGCTTCTTCGAGCGCCTTTTCGAAATTACGCAGGCGTTTCAAGTCGCGCACCGCGTCTTCGCCCAGTGCTTCGCGCAGACTTTGCTCGTCGATGTCGTCGATGCTTGCGCCGGCATACTCGCCCGACAGTGCATCTTCCAACTCTTGCAAGTCGCCCAATCGTTCGATCGCATCCACCGCTCCAGACAATGAACCGGGTTGATCGCCGTAGCCGGGCACGGTCTCGTCCCAGGGCAGCGAAGGCATAAGACCCCGAAGTTCGTCTCCCAACAATTCCATCTCGAGAGCAAGGTCGGGGTCGCTAAGCACTGCCGAAGCCAACTCTTGCAGTTCGCGTCGCTGCTGAGGACTCATGCTGGCAAGCAGACGGCTCATGGCAGCCATGCGTCGAGCGAGTGCATCGAGGAGTTCATCGAGCGTCGATGGATTCTCCGGGAACATGTCGCCATAGCGCTGCATGAAACCGTCGAAATCGTAGGGCTGACCGCTCTCACGCTGTGCGATCATCTGATTCAATTCGGCGAGCATCTGTCGGGTGCGGGCAACATCGTCAGGACTCATGTTCTGCATCGCGCCGCTGAGTTGTCCGAAATACGAATCGAGTATCTCCTTCTGGATGTTTTGCGCCAGTTCATCGAACTTGCTCTGAGCCGATGGGCTAACGAAACGGTAATCCATCAGCTCCTTGAGTTTGGCGGCGGGCCCCGACGGGAGCATATCGAGGCGCGTCTGTCTTAGGCGCGAGTCTTCGCTGTTGTGATCGGTTAACTCGGCTCGTTCTTCGGCGACGATCTCGTTCAGTTGATCGTCGATCTGCGAAAGGGGACCGTCGACATCGAGGTTCTGTGAAAGTTTGCGCCGTTGCGAGCGGACCCGTCGCGCAAGATCATCGAGGCCCTGGGTAACGCCGTGCATGCCCTGACGAAGCAGGTTTCGCAGTGCTTCCGATGGCGATAGGCCAGACAGGATGTCGTCGGAGATCTCATCGAGGATGTCTCCAACATCGATGTCGGGGCCCAATGGGTCTTGGGTCCCGTCCCAGCGCGAGAAGCGCGAGCGCATAGTCAGGTATCGATCAGGCGCCGAAGCGGAAGGCCCCCGGGCCCGACGCCTCCTTATTGATTCGTTTCATCAGATGCAATCCTTCTAGGGCGAATTCAAGGGCAGATGCCGCAGCGGCCGGACTCTCTTGACCGGCATCGAGTCTTTGCATGATGCGGCCCAGCCCTGGTACTTCGCCGAATTGCGCCATGAAGTTCTGGGCCCCAAGCACGTCGGATGTCTCGACCGAGAGGCCCTCTTCGAAACGCCTGAGAAGCGGTGCGAAGTTCTCGCCGCCAAGCCTTCGACGGTAAACCTCGGCTATCGCACGCTTCAAGGCGGTCTCCAAGACCCATGGCTCGCGTCCTTCTTCCATGGTTTCGAATTCGATCCGGCCCATCGAAGAATCCAACACTGCCCAAAGATCGACCGGACGCGGGACCGCCAGATCTTCCTTCGCTATTACGGCCCGTCGAACCGCGCTTGCGACGAGCGTCTCCAAGTTCCCGATCGAATATCTCACTGACACACCGCTCCGTTGATTAACCTGAGGGCTTCTTCTCAATTGATCGGTCAACTCTGCGATCGTCTCTTTCAAGAAGACGGGAACGTGGACCGCGATGCCCGATGCAGTTGGCCTCGCCTCTTGGTCCATGATCTCGATCTCGGCGTACGGATCGAGCGGGTAGTGAGTTCTGATCTGTGTTCCGAACCGATCCTTTAATGGCGAGATTATGCGGCCGCGATGGGTGTAGTCGTCGGGATTGGCGCTTGCGACGAGCAATAGGTCGAGGGGAAGCATGATCTTGAAACCACGGATCTGCACGTCGCGCTCTTCGAGGATATTTAGCAGAGCCACTTGTATCCGCTCAGGCAGGTCGGGTAGTTCGTTGATCGCAAAGATCCCGCGGTTGGTCCGCGGGATGAGTCCGTAATGGATAACCAGTTCGTCTGAAAGGTATCGCCCCTCGGCGACGCGGATGGGGTCTACATCTCCAACTAGATCGGCCACCGAAGAATCGGGCGTTGCGAGTTTCTCGCTGAAACGGCGATCGCGGCCCACCCACTCGATAGGTGTTGCATCGCCTTCATCTGCGACCCTCGCCCTGCACGCCGCGCACACCGGCTTGTAGGGGTGGTCATTGATCTCGCATCCAGAGATGATGGGGGTCCACTCATCGAGCAATCCAACGAGGTGCCTTATCAGCCGAGTTTTGGCTTGCCCGCGTTCCCCGAGGAAGATCAAGTCATGCCCGGCGAGAAGGCCGCGCTCAAGCGATGGGATGACGGAGTCTTCGTATCCGATGATGGAAGGAAATAGAGATTCATCGCGTCCGAGGCGCGCTACCAGATTCTCGCGGATCTCTTCTTTGACGGTTCGTAGAACGTGGCCGCTCGCGCGCAGTTCATCGATCGTCGTTGGCCTTTCCACAGACGCGAGGCTACTACTCACGGGGTTATAGGTAACCTTCCTTCTGGGGGGAAATCTCTTTAGGATCCGGTTCTTCGGCGCCCTGGATGAGGGCCTGAGTGCGGGCCTCTGCGAGAACAGCCTGAGCGCTTGCGGCCTGAAGTCCTTGGAAGAGGCCCGACAGCCACCCGATCAGGCCGGAGTAGGCGATGCGCACCTCCTCTTTCGTGGCCTTCTGATCTAAACCCAGATCGAGGTCGATGGAGTCGAGTTCTGCGAACAAAGATTCCGGCATGGCGGTTTTCAGTTCCTTCACGACCTTGGTGTAGATCTCCGATGGGCTTTCCATCGATGGAGACTCACCGGGCACCGGTTGCTCCAACCGAAGTTCTTCGAGCACCTCTTTGACTAAACTTGCGATCCGAAGCAGCTTGGGTGGATCTAGGGCAGTCTTGTCTTCGCTCTGATCTTCCATCTCATCCCTTCTGTTGTGCCTATTGTCTTGCAGGTAATGTGCCGGCGTCTAACCAGGCAACGACCTGGGCCATCTTGGTTATCCTGATGGTCGAACTTTCGCTTTCTACCCCAAGGAGGGAACCTTATGCCTGAGGCAGTCATAGTCGATGGTCTGCGCAGTCCGATCGGCAGAGCCAACAAAGGCTCATTGAAAGACGTCAGGCCCGACGACCTGGCTGGATACGTCGTGAGGAAACTGATGCAAAAGGTTGGGGCCGTTGATCCGGCCTCGGTCGAGGACCTCATCTGTGGTTGCGGGTTGCCTCATGGCGAATCGGGTTTCAATGTAGCGCGACCGATCGTTTTGCTATCCGGTCTACCATTCTCGGTCCCCGGCACCACCGTTAACCGATTCTGCGCGTCGAGTCTTCAATCGACCAGGATGGCCTTTCACGCGATCAAGTCTGGCGAAGGCAAGACATTCATCAGTGCGGGGGTCGAGTCCACTAGCCGCGTCGAGTTGCTGCCAAGGGGCGACGTGAGCGTTCTCAACCAAAAGCTCTCACCGCTGTTCGGCGGCGAATACATAGCGGACGTTTACATCGCCATGGGCGAGACGGCCGAGAACGTTGCAGAGAAATACGACGTCAGCCGTGAGGACATGGACCGTTTCGCGCAGCGTTCCCAAGAAAGGGCGGTTGCATCTCAGAAGGACGGTTTCTTCGCTAGGGAGATCGTGCCCATCCCCGTTTACACCGAGGGGGACCGCACGTTGGTGGGGGAACACGCCAACGCCACGTTGGTCGAGTTCGATGATGGCCCCCGTCCATCTTCTACCTTCGAGAAACTCCAGGAACTGCAACCTGCATTCCGCGCGGGGGGCCGTGTGACCGCCGGTAACTCTTGTCCGTTGAACGACGGTGCGGCCGCAGTATTGGTCATGGAAGAAGAGCACGCTAAAAGCCTTGGCCTCAAGCCGCGCGTGCGAATCATCGCAAGCGCGGTGAGCGCCCTCGCTCCCGAGATCATGGGGGTAGGTCCGATCGAAGCGATCAAGAAGGTGCTTGCGAGGGCGAACATGACTATCGACGACATAGACATCGTCGAATTGAATGAAGCCTTCGCAGCGCAGGTCATACCGGTCTGTCGAGAAGTTGGCATCGACCCGTTCGGCGACAAGCTCAACCCGCATGGAGGAGCGATCGCACTGGGTCACCCATTCGGCATGACGGGGGCCCGCATCATGAACACATTGATGAACGACCTCGACACCCTCGACAAAACCATTGGCCTAGAAACGATGTGCGTTGGTGGCGGTCAGGGCATGGCGATGATCGTAGAGAGGATCAACTAGATGCCAGTCGTTATCAGCGGCAAAGACGATCTGCTATCGCGGGTCGGGCAAGACATAACCACTTCAGACTGGTTGGAGATAACGCAGGAACGCATAAACCAGTTCGCCGAAGCAACGGGCGACCATCAATGGATCCACGTTGATCCTGAAAAGGCGAAGCTGGGCCCATTCGGAACAACCATCGCCCACGGTTATCTGACGCTCTCACTCGCGCCGATGCTCTCTTGGCAGAGCGTGACTGTCGAAGGCGTTCAGATGGGCGTTAACTACGGCTCGAACAAGGTGCGTTTCATCACCCCCGTGAAGGTGGGCTCGAAGGTGCGGATGCACATCAAGCTTGCTTCTGCTGACCCCGTGGAGCCCAATGCGATCCAGGCGGTCTTCGAAAACACATTCGAGATCGATGGTGAATCGAAGCCAGCCTGCGTTGCGCAGATCATCTCGAGGTACTACTTCTGATGATGGGCGGCCACCAGGTCTTCCGCATGATGCGGCCAAACGACCTGGACAAAGACGTGAAACTTCCAAAGGGCTTGGTGAGGCGAGTCTTTAGATTCGCCAAGCCCTATCGCACGATGATCTTGACGGCACTCGTACTGATACTTCTCACATCGCTAGCCACCGCAGCCGGCCCGCGCATCATCAAAGAGATCATCGACCGTGCTCTTGCGGAAAGGAGTCCCAAGCTCCTTTCCTTCTTTGTTCTGCTATATCTGGCTGCAGGGATAACGGCATCCTTGCTTGGGATCGCGATGAGATGGTTGCTCTCGCGCATCGGCGAAGGTCTGATCTTCGATCTGCGTTCGTCGTTGTTCGATCATGTTCAGCGCATGCCGATCGCGTTCTTCACTCGAACCCAAACGGGAGCTTTGCTCAGCCGGCTCAACAACGATGTTGTTGGCGCACAGCGTGCTATCACGGGCACGACTGCTGATCTGCTTCAAACGGTGGCAGATCTCGTAGCGACCCTCGGAGCGATGCTAGCCCTGTCATGGCGCCTAACGCTCGTCGCTCTTGTCGCTGTTCCGTTCTTCGTGCTGCCGACGAGGTTCATGGGCAAAACCCTTCAAAAACTCGTGAAGAAGCAGATGGAGTACAACGCGTCGATGAACACTCAGATGACGGAGCGGTTCCAGATCGGCGGCGCCTTGTTGGTCAAGTTGTTCGGTAACTACCGAAAAGAACATTCACAGTTCGAAGAGAAGGCCGGCAATGTGCGCGACCTGGGTATCCGCACTGCGGTGTTTGCCCGCATGTTCTTCGTCACGTTCAGCCTTGCAGCCGTTGGTGGGACTGCCCTTAGCTATTGGCTTGGTGGCCGCATGGTGATCGCTGGCTCGATCAAGGTTGGAGTCATCGTTGCGTTCTCGCTTTACCTGACCCGTCTTTATGGCCCCATCACCGGGCTCAGCAATACCCCCGTTGAAGTAAGGACCGCGCTCGTTTCGTTCGATCGCGTTTTCGAGGTACTCGACTTCCCAAGCATCATTACCGAAAAAGAAGGTGCGATCGATGTTCCCGAACCAAAGGGCAAGATCGATTTCGACCATGTTTGGTTCAGGTACCCACCAGGGGCCGATGTTTCTTTGTCATCACTCGAAGAGGGCCGAGTCGATGCCCCTTACGACGAAGAGGCTTGGGTGCTTCGCGACGTTTCATTCACGGTAGAACCGGGGCAGATGGTCGCTCTCGTTGGTCCTTCGGGGGCAGGCAAGACGACGATGTCGATGTTGGTTGCGCGTCTTTACGATGCGACCCAGGGAGCGGTCCGCATCGGGGGGGCCGACGTGCGTGACCTAAAGCTCGAGAGTTTGGGGGCGGCGGTTGGAACGGTGACGCAAGACGCGCACATGTTCCACGACACCATGCGGACTAACCTTCTTTATGCGAAACCCGATGCGACCGAGTCCGAGATGGTGCAGGCTTGCAGGGCGGCTCAGATATACGACCTGATCCAAACCTTGCCAGAGGGATTCGATACGACGGTAGGGGAGCGTGGATACCGTCTTTCGGGTGGAGAGAAGCAACGACTCGCGATCGCACGACTTCTGCTTAAGGACCCGGCCATCATGATCTTGGACGAGGCGACTGCCCACCTGGACTCTGAGTCGGAGGTGCTGATCCAGAAGGCATTGGCCGAGGCTCTGTCGGGAAGGTCGAGCATCGTGATAGCCCACCGGCTTTCGACCATCGTGAAGGCTGATCAGATATTGGTGATCGAGGGTGGCAAGATCGTGGAGAAGGGCCGCCATGCGGAACTCCTTGGGGCCGGAGGGCTCTACGGTGACCTGTACCGGACCCAGTTCCAAGCGGGATCACTAGACGTAGCCTGAGCCGATGTTCCGTGGGGACCGCTGGCCTCGAAAAACGATTCCGCGGAAGCGCTCGGCCCGCCCCGAAAAACGATTCCGCGGAAGCGCTCGGCCCGCCCCGAAAGACGATTCCGCGGAAGCGCTCGGCCCGCCCCGAAAAACGATTCCGCGGAAGCGCTCGGCCCTCTGCGGGCAGCGCCTCGACCGGCCGGGTGAAGTATGATGGTTGGTATGACAAATAGAGAAAAGATCGCCGTGAGTTTGCCGGCTAACTTGGTAGAGGCGGCTAAGAGGGCGGTCCGGGTTGGCATAGCTCCCAACGTAAGTGCTTACGTGGCCGATGCGATGGCCGAAAAGATGATGTTGGACGATCTGTCGACACTTCTGGAAGAGATGCTCGCCGAAACCGGCGGACCACTCACCAAGGCGGAGCGGCAGGCGGCGGATCGCATCCTGGGCGGCGCCAGGAAGAAAAGGCGATGAGCGGGGTCACCCTCGACTCCGGAGCCCTTATCGCGTTCGAGCGGGCAAAACGCCCGGTAGTTGCTCTTGTTGCTCGGGCGCTAGAGCGCCGTGACACCTTGGCAGTGCCCGCCGGCGTGGTCGCACAGGTGTGGCGGGATGCAGCCCGTCAGGTGCGCCTCGTGCGGCTGCTGGCTTCTGATGTAATCGAGGTAGTCGCACTTGACGATCCGACCGCCAGGGCCGCGGGGCAGATATGTGGGGTCGTGGGAACGAAAGATGTCATAGATGCCTCCGTCGTCCTTTGCGCCCGCGAGCGCGGCCAAAAGATCGTTACGAGCGACCCCCAAGATCTCCGCCGCATCGACTCTGGGATCGAACTGATAGCTATTTGATCGGCAACACGAGCGCGCCGATTTCAGAGGGAGAGTCGAGACGCTTGAGAACGATCTGCAGTGCAGTCAGATGACCTTTGTCGCGTATCAGTCGTTCGTTGGATCAGGCAGTTCAATTGGATAAACAATGTCGATTTCAGTGATCGTCTTTGGGAAGTCGGACTGATTGTTCGTGAAGAAACGATCGGCACCCGCGCCAACGGCGGTTGCAAGATGAATCGCATCACTAGCGTGGAGTCGATAGCCCGCCCCAAGTGATGTCGCCAACTCAGCGGTCGCCTTATCGGTGAGGCGGAGATCGAGCCGGCTCAGAAGGGCTCCCAGTTCTTCTAGTTCATCGGATGCGTTCTCACGAAGTGGTTTGGTTAGTAACTCGGGGATAAGCAGTACCGAGCCGATCCCCGCCACGGCACCTGTGGCTTCGACTGGATCCGCGGGAAATAGCGCACGAACTCGCCGTCCAAGAACGTGATTGGTGACCGCTGCGTAGATCAGCACGTCGGCATCGAAAGCATCCACTTTCGGGGGCCTTACCGGGCAGAGTGGCCAGCGCGGACATCGGCTACAAGTAGCTCGCCTTGCCTGCTCGTCAACCTCCCGCTTGGTGAGAGCTGGCTCGCTCCGCCGCGCCCTAGGACATCGCGTAGCCGCTGCGCAGCAGCGAGGGCCTCGTCGGCTCGGCGTACTGTGAGAGCATCTGGCCGGACGACTACCGCTACCGCTTTGCCATGGCGTGTGATGGTTACTTCTTCGCCGGCGACAACCCGTTCAAGGATGTCAGCGAGGGCAGCCCGAGCTTCACTGACCGATATCGTGTTCGACATTGGTCCGATTGTACAACCATGTACGGCTCAGTACAATCCGATCGACCTCTAGGACGCCGGGCCGTCCGAACCCGCAGGCCCGAACCCGCAGGCCCGAACCCGCGGGCCCGAACCCCAAGGCCCGCCCCAGCGGGGCGAGGGAGATTCCGTCAGAATCTTGACCGCAGGGTCAGTTTGAGCGATCGGTCGAACGGAGTGCCCAATGAGTGACGCAACCGAAGCAGTAAAGCGCGTAGAAGAAGCTGATCTCGACGGCTTGCAAGACATGCCGGTCGAAGACCTCTATGCCCACATCGATGAGCTCACCAAACAGCGCCCCGGCCCCCTCGATCTATATAGAAGGTGGGAGCAGCAACAATGGTCGGCAACGGCTCTCGACTTCACCGAAGACAAACAGCACTGGCAGATGCTCGACCCGTTCACGAAAGACAACCTTTCCCAGTTCTTCGCAGGATTCTTCGTCGGCGAGCAGATGGTTACCGACACCCTTTCTCCTTTGGTGATGGGGGCCCCGGATGAAGACAACAGGTTGTTTTTGTCAACTCAATTGGTAGACGAGGCTCGACATTCATTCTTCTTCGGTCGCTTCTTCACCGAGGTCCTGGAATTCGGCGACGGACTTCACAGCTGTCTCGCAGAAGCACGCAGGTGGACCAACACGACTCCGTTCAAGCAGGTATTCGACATCGATCTTGTCAACGTCACAGATGCGGTCCGGCTCGACCCATCAAACCGAGCGAAGTGGATCGAAGCCTTGACGCTTTATCACATGATGGTCGAAGGGATCCTCGCGTTGGTCGGTCAACGTCAGTTGCTTCAGTTGCTTCGCGACTTCAACTTGCTGCCTGCATTCAGAGCTGGTTTCACCGCCGTCACTCGCGACGAGTCTCGGCACGTCAACTATGGGGTTTGGGCTTTGCAGAAAGGCGTCGAAGACGGGTTCGAGTCATCGATCCGCACGAGCATCGATCGTTCACTCGCTCCTTGCCTTCGCGTCTACGCGAATCCTGAAAACAAGATCGTCATCCCGCGCGGGTTGCCGGATTCGTCGTATGACCGTATGGATCCGCGTAAGCGCTGGAAGTTCGGGATCGAATCGTTAATCAAACGATTGAGGGTCGCCGGTGTCGATGGAACGTATCTGAAAGAGGTAGAAGAAAGGGGCTGGACCATAGTGCGCGAGTCGATCGCCGAGTACGAAAGCGTGTGGAAAGAAGAGCATCCTGTTCATCTCTGGGAACGCGGCGATCTGCCATCGGGGGTGGCTTGATGGATTTCTCGCTCAGCGAAGAACACAAAGAGATCGTCAAGTGGGCACACGAATTCGCTGAGAAAGAGATAAGGCCAGTCGCCGCCCATTACGACGAAACCGAAGACTTCCCCTGGCCCGTTCTGAAGAAGGCGGCAGAGGTCGGTCTTTACGGCTTCGACATCTACATGCAACAGCAGGCGGACCCAACCGGTTTGACGCTGACACTTATCACCGAAGAGATCTTCTGGGGTTGTGCTGGCATCGGACTGGCGCTGATGGGGACGGGGCTCCCGCTATCGGCCCTCGCTTCGGGCGGTACGCAAGAGCAGTTGTTGTATTGGGCGCCACGTATGTTCGGCACCGTCGAAGAACCCAAGGTTGCGGCATTCGGCGTGACCGAACCGCAAGCTGGTTCCGACGTTTCGTCGCTCACAACTCGCGCGGTTCGCGACGGCGATGAGTGGGTCTTGAACGGACGGA
This sequence comes from Actinomycetota bacterium, assembly GCA_046262935.1. Classification (GTDB taxonomy): domain Bacteria; phylum Actinomycetota; class CADDZG01; order JAHWKV01; family JAHWKV01; genus JBHELT01. The sequence continues at coordinate 16,581 of JBHELT010000038.1, forward strand.
AGGTGTTCATCACCAATGGTGGCATCGCCGATGTCCACATCATCGTAGCGACGGTCGACCCCGACCTTGGCCACCGCGGACAAGCCTCTTTCATCGTGACGGCCGATACTCCCGGGTTCAGTCAAGGCAAGAAGGAGAAGAAACTCGGCATCAGAGCGTCGCATACGGCCGAGTTGATCCTCGAAGATGTACGGATCCCGGTCGAGAACGTCGTCGGAGGGATCGACAAACTCGAAGGCAAACTCCAGAAGGTGCGCTCGGGCGAGCCCTCGGGCCGTAGCAGTTCGGCGCTTCGAACATTCGAACTCACCCGGCCCCTAGTCGCCATACAGGCCGTTGGCATCGCAAGGGCCGCATTGGAATTCGCGACGAAATATGCGAAAGAGCGCTCGCAGTTCGGACAACCGATCATTGGACATCAGGCCATCGCGCATCTGCTCGCGCAGATGGCTGTTGAAGTCGATGCAGCACGACTGCTTACTTACCGTGCATCGTGGATGGGAGCCGCCGGTGTCACATACGAGAAGGCCGAAGGCTCGATGAGCAAGCTCAAGGCAAGCGAGACCGCGGTAAGCGTCACCGAGAAGGCGATCCAGATCCTTGGTGGTTACGGATATATCAAAGACTTCCCGGTTGAGAAGTGGTATCGCGATGCAAAGATATACACACTGTTCGAAGGTACCTCCGAGATCCAACGGATGGTTATCGCCCGCGCACTTAGTGCAACGGTATGAGGCTCGCGCTCGGGGTTGGATACTTCGGTACAGGGGCTACACCGGAAGACACGATGGCTCTCACCCAAGAGGCAGACCGACTTGGCTATCACTCGGTATGGGTAGCCGAAGCTTACGGTTCCGATGTTGTTTCGGTCCTAAGTTGGATCGGGGCTACGACTAAGCAGATCGGCCTTGGCTCGGGGATCATGCAGATGACTGCACGCGCTCCAAGCATGACAGCGATGACCGCAGCAACTATCGACCTTCTTTCGGGTGGACGGATGCTCCTCGGCCTAGGACTGTCTGGTCCCCAGGTTGTCGAAGGTTGGTACGGGACCGCCTATGACGCGCCGCTTCAAAGAACGCGTGAGTACATCGAGATCGTGCGCGAGATCATCCAACGCAAAGGACCTTTGAACTACGACGGCAAGGTCTACAAACTGCCGCTCCCCGATTCGCAAGGCAAGGCACTCAAACTGATCACCCATCCGGTGCGCGACAGCATCCCCATCTATCTGGCGTCGATAGGCCCCAAGAACATCGAGCTCACCGGAGAGGTGGCCGATGGATGGCTTCCAGCCTTCTTCTCACCCGATTTCATGTCGCTGTTCTCGGAACATCTCGAAAAGGGTGCGGCGCAGGGGGGGCGGACGATCAACGATATCGACATCGCACCTAACGCGATGGTTTCGATCGGCGACGATCTTGGCGATTGTTACGACTGGATCCGTCCCGTCTATGGTCTTTATCTCGGGGGGATGGGTTCGCGCAAAGACAATTTCTATGGCAAGTTGGCAACGCGCTACGGTTACGAAAGTGACTACCACGAGATCCAGGATCGGTACCTCGCCGGTGACAAGTTCGGCGCGTACCAAGCGGTGCCAGAAGGGTTGATCGATGCGACCGCCCTCGCCGGGCCCCCGGATCGAGTAGCAGAGCGCGTGAAGCGGTACGAAGCTGCGGGCGTTAGGACGTTGATCGTCAACCCGATGGCAGGGTCGCTGGAAGATCGGATTGATATCCTGCGCAAGATGAAAGAGATCGTGGCTTGATAAGGATCGGCGTGCAGTGGGCCCCCGCGCTCGAGGGGGCTGAACTGAAAGAGTTCGCGCGTGAACTCGAGGATCTCGGTTATTTCTCATTGGGATTCCCCGATCATTTCTTCATCGGTCATAAGGATCCGTTGCCGACATTGGAGCCTTTCTCGGCAATGGCGTTCGCCGCGGCTGTGACAACCAGGCTCCGATTGGTTTCGATCGTTGCGGCCAACGATTTTCGCAACCCTGCACTGTTCGCTCGTTCGATAGCCAGCCTCGACATGTTGTCGGCAGGCCGGATCGAAGCTGGCATCGGGGCAGGTTGGTACGGTCCAGAGTTCGATGCGGTCGGCATCGTGTTCGACAAACCATCGATCAGGATCGAAAGGCTCGAGGAAGCGATAGGTGTCGCCAAGGCCTATTGGACGAAGGACATCGTTGAGCACGCGGGGAAGTACTACAGCGTAAATGGCCTGCCCCGGGTTCTCGACGTCGTCCAACAGCCGCATCCTCCTTTGTTGATCGGCGCGGGCGGCGACAAGATGCTTGCCCTCGCCGGCCGCCATGCCGACGTTGTTGGCCTCACATCGAGCCTTCGTGATTTCGAGAACCGTGAGCGCATGCTCGATGAGATGCGTCCTTCTTCCATCGCCCGCAAGGTTGCTCTGGTCAGGAGTTCTGCGGTCGATGCTGGCCGCGATCTCGACCAGATCATCTTCCAAACCCAGATCAACTCCATCGACTTCGATCAAGAAGACCCTGGCCATCTGTGGGCTTTGACGGGGGAACCATCGAAGATGATGGAAACCCTTGAAGAAAGAGCAGAGATGGGCATCACTTATTTCATGCTGCGGGAACGCCGGCGCGATGTGCTTCGGGAATTCGGTGAGAAGGTTGTGAGCAAACTGTGAGTTCGATGGCCGTCGATTCGGTCCCCGAACAGCGGGTTAAAAATGGTCCTGCCGATATCGCCTACTGGGTGCACGGCGATGGGGAACCTTTGGTGCTCATCACTGGTTTGGCCACTCCTGCAACCGCGTGGGGTCCCCTTCCCGCCATGCTTGCGTCGGGCGGCTATCGAGTTGTCGTGCTCGACAACCGAGACGCTGGGCGTTCGGGTCGCTGCCCGGAGGTGGAATACACCATGGCGGACATGGCATCAGATGTCATCGCGGTTCTCGATGCACTTGGGCTCGAGAGGGCCAATGTTCTAGGGATATCACTCGGCGGGATGATTGCTCAGGAGGTTGCCCTAAATCATCCGAGGCGCGTTAAGCGTTTGGTTCTGGTATCGACCGATCCCGGGGTTCCAGAGCGCGTCATCGATCAGTCATTCTGGGACGAGTTCACATCGTTTGCGCTGTTGCCTCCCGAAGAACGTATGCGCGCGCTTGTACGTTTGATGACAGCCCCCGGTTTCCTCGAAAAAGACGCCCGCGGCGCAGACCTCATGATCACCACCCGCCTGTCTAATGGTTTCGAACCTGACGCCTTCATGCGACAGATAACCGCGTCGATGAACTTCAGTTCGGCGCAAAGGCTTCCGCATCTCAAGATGCCAGTTATGGTCATCCACGGAACGCAAGACCGGATGATCCCGTTTCCCAACGGTCGCAAACTCGCCGATCTCATACCCGATTGTGAACTCGTAGAAGTTGAAACCTCTGGTCATCTCGTTCCAGCGGAGGCACCTCAGGAGTTCCTCGCAGCGCTCGCCCGATTCGTGCCGAGTTCATGAACCTGCAAGGCAAGGTGGTTGCCATCACCGGAGCCGCTCAGGGGATTGGACGTGCGATGGCTCTAGAGTTCGCCAAACGTGGAGCGCACCTTAGTCTGAGCGATATCGATGGCTCACTTCTCGATGCCCTGAAGCAACAGGTCGAGGCTGCCGGTGCGAAAGCCATCGCCTCGGTCACCGATGTGACGAAAGAGGAGCAGATCGACGCCATGATCAAAGCGACCGTCGATGAGTTGGGGAGCCTCGATGTTTTCGTGAGCAACGCGGGAGTTTCGGTAAGCGGAAGCGCGGAGGCGATGCCTCTGGAAGATTGGCATTGGATCATGGACATCAATGTGTGGTCGCACGTCTATGCGATTCGGGCGGCGCTGCCGTTGATGAAAGCTCAAGGCAGTGGTCATCTTGTCCATGTCTCTTCGGCAGCTGGGATCATGGGGACCCCGGCACTCTCCGCTTATTGCATGACCAAGTTCGCGGTGTTCGGCCTCGCTGAGTCTCTTGCGATCTCGCTGCATGGAACCGGGATCGGCGTTTCGGTTGTTTGCCCATTGTGGGTGAATACCGACATCTCACTGCACGGGCGCACCACCATGGATCCGTCGCTCGGCCTCGATGTCGAAGCCTCGATGGAACTTGCACGCGAGATGCTGCGACAAGCTGGCATCCCACCCGAGAAAGTGGCGAGCGATGTCGCCGATGCGGTGCAGGCCGGTCGGTTCCTGGTGCTCCCGCATCCCGAGGTCCTTGGCTGGGCGCAGAAGAAGTGGGCAGACCCAGACACCTATATCGCCAAGGCCGCCGCGCGACAGGGGGCCCAGAAGCAGTTGTTCGGCGAGGCGTGAATCATCCCTGCGCGGCCAGAAGAGTGTCGAGTTTTTTGTTTATGTCCTCGAGGGTTTGCCTCTGACGTTCCGGCTTCAACTTGACCACGAAGTTCCCCGAAGGCAAGAGTGTGCATGTTTCCACATCGCTGATACTGCTCGCGTTAGCTCTTTCAACCGCAACCAATAAGTCGTCGCGCGTCATCTGATTGCGTCTCATCTCGTTCTCGTCGATCTCTCCGTTTTGAATCAGGTCGCTCGGCGAACCTAGGACGAAGTGACGGAACTGTTTAGACATGAACGTGAAACGGCCGATCGTGTAATTCAGAACGAATAGAGTGATCGCTCCGGTGATCCCCCCGGTTACGGAGTTGTCTTTGCCGATGATCCCGTTCTGAACGGCGTTGGCCACAGCGAGGAGCACGACGAAGTCGAGCGGGGAGAGCTGGGCGAGCTCCCGCTTTCCGCTGATGCGAAGCGCTGTAACGAGAAAGATGTAGATGGTGCCGGCTCGAAGGACCTTTTCGAGGATGGTTGGGACGAAACCTTCGCCGAGTCTGAAGATGCTCGGCAGATCGATATGGAAGAGTGTGTGCATGATCGCCTCCTGTTAGGTAGTGGCAGGATAACGACGAGCGTCATCCGCTACCCGGATGAGCAGAGGGAATAGGCTTCGTCGTTGCAAGGTCGGGCGCGGATATCATCTCGTGCGGGGCCTGTAGCTCAGCGGTTAGAGCAGTGGACTCATAATCCATTGGTCGCAGGTTCGAATCCTGCCGGGCCCACTATGCGCTGAAAATCACACACTGTCGGGTTCACCACGGTTTTACTCACAAAGATTCGTAATCCGTGCCTGGGAGAACCTTTTCCCGGATCGGGAGTGAACTTCCGTCATCATCCGTCTTTCCCTTGAGAACCATCCTTTCCGCGGCCCAACCGGTTCCATTGTCTTCGTCACTCTGGTGGTAAGTCTCTGGTCCCTCACATCGGGATGCCCGCTTCTTTGGACAGAAAAACGTGATCGGAGACGCTGTAGAAATTTTGGTAGTGGTCAGTTTGATGCGTAAAGCCAGACGAGGGCCACTGCGTTGGCCACCGAAGTAAGCCCGGGGCCGATGGTCTTGAGGCGGTCATGGATGATCGCGCCGACGACTGAGTCGGCAGCTTGAACGATCACCATCGTCAGGGCGATCGCCTCGAGGTATGCGTTGGAACTTGCGAAAAGCGCCACTGTGGCGGCCGTAGCTAGAGCGATGCTGCGAGCGGCCGCGTACATCGGGCTGGCAGAGGCGGAGGTGTCGGATCCGATCAGCGAAGCTAACGAGTATCCAAGACTCACGAAGGCGCTAACCGCGGTGACGGCAGCACACACCCAGAACGCGGTAGGCATGCGCAAAATATTACATGTGCGCGAATGGAGATGCGAGTGCTACCACGCTGACAACTGGCAAACGAACGTTCCAACGGTTCCGGGTGGGCTGCGTCATCCAGATCTAATCAACCGCCAGAGCCGAAAGTGTTGAACCATTCGGTCCACAGCCTCAGGGCCCGGCAGAGCCATACGCGATAGCGAGGATCTCTAGGGATTGCGCTTCTTTCTTTTGGTGATCGACTCCAAGACGCCATTGTTGATGTTTTGTCTGCTCTGGAATATGAACCTGAGCTTGGGCACGAGCTACGCGGGCGCTTGAAAGGGCTTCGGTCGATCCGCGTTGGTGCATATCGAATAA
>JBHELT010000039.1:0-8101 GCA_046262935.1 Actinomycetota bacterium
GTTTCAGATCGCGGTGCACAACACCGGCCCGATGCGCGTGATCGATAGCTTCTGCCGCTGCCGCTACTATCGTGGCTGCTTCCGTTGGCTCGAGTTTGCCGCGCTGAGCGATCATCTCATGAAGGTCTTGGCCATCGAGAAGTTCCATGACGATGAAAGACTGGTCTTGACTCTCGGCGAAATCGTAAACCTGCGTGATGCCTTGATGCGACAGGGGGGCGGCGATCTGAGCCTCGCGCTTGAACCTCTCAAGTACTGCAGGGTCGGCTGCGAACTCATCGCGCAAGACCTTGATCGCCACGGGCCTGGCGAGCAGTTCGTCGAAGCCTTCGTACACGGTCCCCATGCCGCCCGAACCGATGGCGTCGCCTATCGAATAGCGCCCGAGGATCCGTTCGCCGCGTATCACCATCCAAGTACCCCTCTGCTAGCTTCAAGGATCTTCTTCGCGATGGGGGCCGCTAGCCGTCCACCTGTTTCATTCTTCGGGTCTCCTGCCCCTTCGACGACGATCGCCAAGGCGATCTTGGGGGAGTCGGCTGGAGCGAAACATACGAACCACGCGTCGGTGTCGGACCCCTGAGCGCCTACCTGTGCTGTGCCCGTCTTTCCGGCGATCGAAACGCCGTCGATGTGAGCGGCCCTTCCGGTGCCGCCATCGACAACCGCAACCATCATGCCTTTGATGATGTTCGCTGTCTGCTCGGATAGGGCTTGGTTCCACGTTTTGGTTTCGAGCTTTTTGACCACGCTGCCGCGAGCATCTTCTATCTGAGCAACGACGTGGGGTGTTGGAACTTTGCCTCCTTCGCCCATCGCGGCGACAACTAGGGCCATCTGCAATGGAGTGGCCGCGACATCGAACTGCCCGATGGCACTTTGAGCTGCAAACGCTGGCGAGCGAAGTTGAGCGGCTGTTGGAAGCTTCGAGGCGGCGGCCTTCAAGTCGAAAGGCGGAACGCTGGTGAAGCCAAAGGCTTTGGCAGTTTTCTCAAACGCACCTTGGGGAAGGTCGGCGCCGAGATGTGCGAAATATGAATTGCATGAGACCTTGAGGGCCTCGGCCATGTTTCCGCCACAGGTTGAACCACCGAAATTACCGATGGGCTTGTCTGTTTGTGCCGGCTGATAATTCTTCGCAGGCGGATAGGACGTGTCGGGTCCCAACCCGTTCTCCAATGCAGCCGCGGCGGTTATCAGCTTCATGGTCGATCCCGGAGGAAACGTTGCAAGCGTCGCACGGTTGAGTCCTGATCTGTTTGCGTCTTTCACCATCGCCTCGAAGGCAGTCTGTTGCAGGTTCGCATCGTGCTGAGACAAAGGATTCGGATCGAATGACGGACTCGTGATCATGGCAAGAACCGCGCCTGACGCAGGATCCAGGGCGACGACTGCACCCTTGTGTCCCGACGCAGTTAGTGCGTCATTGGCGGCTTGCTGCAATCGTGTGTCCAAGGTGAGCACCAGGTTGTCACCCTTCTCTTTGCCGGTGAACAGTCGGTCGTTGAGGTCTTGCATCGTTATCACGCCGCCCTGGCCGGTTAGTTCTTTATTGAATAGCTGTTCGAGTCCGGTTCTTCCGAACCTGATGGAGTAGTAACCAGTTACGTCCGAGAACAGCGGGCCCTTCGGATATTCCCGCAGGAATTTAAGAGCCTGATCTGGCGTTGGCTTCGAATCGGCGAGTATCTGTCTTCCATCGGCGGACAAGATCGCGCCGCGCTCGATCGAATACTCCTTCAACAGCAGCCGTGTGTTCCGCGGGTCGTTGGCGAGTTTCTCGGCTCTCACCAACTGGATCCAACTTAGATTCAAGAACAGCGCGAGGAAGCCAGCAAGCATCGCCAGCGCCACTCTGCGGATCTGCCTATTCAACGCCCTCCTCCCGCGGGAACGTTTATCTCGGTCGGAGGAGATTCACCGGTTTGACGCGCGACTTGATCGGATGCCCTGATCAACAGAGCAACGAGCAGGAAGTTCGAAAGAAGGCTAGAGCCGCCGTAACTCATGAAAGGAAGAGTGATGCCGGTTAGCGGGATGAGCCGCGTAACTCCACCCACGATGATGATCGTCTGGATGCTGAACGCGACGGTCAAGCCGGCGACGAGGAGTTTGGAGAAATCATCCCGACATCTTGTTGCTAGGCCAAAGCCCCTCGCTGCGAAGAGCGCGTATGCGGTCAATGCACCAGTTGCTCCAACGAGGCCGAGTTCTTCTCCCAGCGCGGAGAAGATGAAGTCGGTATGGACGCTGAACTTTATGAGGTCTGGCCGTCCCAGGCCGAGCCCGGTGCCCCAAGCACCACCTGTAGCAAGGGCGAACAGTGACTGCACGACCTGATAGCCCTTGCCATTAAGGTACTTGAACGGATCGCGCCATACCAAGATCCGCGCATGGACGTGAGTGAACAGTTTGGATGCCGCGAACGCACCAACGGCGAACATGCCAACACCCGCCATCAGATACGCTGGGCGCGCAGTGGCGATCCAGAGCATCGCCACGAAGATCCCGAAGAACAACATCGACGAGCCCAGATCTTTCTGGTTGATCATGACCAACAACGAGATACCCCATCCCAGCAAGACCGGCGCGAAATGTCGAAGTTGAGGGATCCCGATGGGACCGATTCGGCGCTTAGCGATCGCAAGCAATTCGCGTCGTTCGGATAAATAACCGGCGAAGAACACCACGAGCGCGATCTTGCCGAGTTCGGCTGGCTGAAACGTCAGGGGGCCAGCTCGTATCCAAAGCCGTGCTCCATTTATCTCTCTTCCGAGACCAGGCAACATGGGCATCAGAAGCAGCACGATGCCGGCGAAGGCCCAGGAGTAGCGGAAGTGTGCGAGTGATCGCACGTCTTTCACGAGCCAGACCGTCGCTATGAACGCGATGGTGGCGAATACGAGCCATCTAGCCTGCGCAGCGGCCAGTCCAGGCAGCCCGATAGATCCTTGAAGTCGGTAGATCAGAACGAACCCGATAGCGTTCAGCATCATCGCGATCGGCAGGAAAAGCGGGTCCGCGGCAGGCGCGAATCTTCGTACAGCCATGTGCGCGGCGGCGTAAACAGCGATGAATAGGACTGCGTAGCCTGCGATCCCTGCGGGCACCGACCGAGAGCGTGCAAGCGATGTCAGCCAATACCCACCTACGGCGACGAGAGCGCAAAGCACCAAGAGCACGGCCTCTGTGTTCCTGCGCACTCCTGCAACGATCAAGGACTAGCCCTCATGCTCGGTGAGACCGATGCAGTTGCAGTTGCCGTTGGTTGTTCCGATGGATACCCAGTGTTGGGACCGGCGCTGTTAGCGATACGCGTGAGGTTGGCGACGATCTTTTGGGCGTCGGTAAGGTCGTTCGCCTTCATGCCGTCGGCCAACTGCCTGCGATAGATCGCGGGAAGAGATGCGGATCGCAGCGACGTCGTCCGCGAGCGCTTGGCTAATCCGATGCCTGCGATCTTTCCGGGGAAGCCGTTGAATATCGCGACTTTGCCTGACGATTCACCCACGTACCATGAGGCAGCAAGGGCGATCTTGCCCCACATAGCTGATGCGATCAGAAGCAAAGCGATCGCGACCAGATAGGCGGTCATCTTGCGCTTCTTTTTACCAACCGGCAAAGGCTCGGTCTTGGTTCGCGCGATCGACGGAGCGACCGATGAAGAATCGGTGGTACTCACGGCGGGTCGAGCAGGTCCGTTGAAATCCACAACGATCGCGGTGACGTTGTCGTGGCCCCCAGCGCCGACAGCCTCGTTGCATAATTTGCCGGCAGCTTGCTGAGGGTCTTTCTCGGAGGCCAGGATCGAAGTGATCGTTGCTTCATCGATCATGCCGTGCAGGCCGTCGCTGCACAACAAGATCCGGTCGCCGGGGTTCATGTCGAGCAAGTTCATGTCGACGGTCACATCGGGACCAACACCTAGGGCTCTTTCGAGCATCGATCGTTTGGGGTGCCTCTCGGCTTCTTCTTCCGTTAGCCTTCCCTGCTCGACGAGTTTGCCGACGTATGTATGGTCCTGGGTCAATCTTTTAAGCACACCGTCTCTAAACAGATATGCGCGCGAGTCGCCAACATGGGCGATCTGAGCGGCTGTTTCGGTCGCGAGCATCGCCGTGATAGTTGTTCCCATGCCGCTCAACGCGGGGTCGGCTCTTCCTTTGTCGTAGATGGCTGAATTCGCATCACGCACGGCCGTCATCAATGCTTCCTGTCCATCCATCGCATGACCCTTAAGTCGCTCGATCGCGAGCTGCGAGGCAACATCGCCCGCGCGATGGCCGCCCATACCGTCGGCCACTGCGAAAAGAGGGGGCGACGCCAATATGGAATCCTCATTGATGTCGCGCACCAGCCCGACCTCGCTCTTGGAGCCGTAGTTGATCGCGGTCATCTTCGGAACTCCAACTCCGTATTGCCGATCCGCGCGGAATCTTTCGTAGTGACGGGAGTCGCGGATGTGACTTTGCGTTTGTTGAGGCGTGTGCCGTTCGTCGAACCCATGTCTTCGAGGAAGATGTTTTCGTCTTTGCGAAATACGCGAGCGTGCACTTGGCTAGCGTAGCGATCGGTCAAGATCACCTGACACTTGTCGGCCCGTCCGATGATCAATTCATCGGCTATGTCGTAAGTCTTGGATGAACCGCCCTCGGGAGTAACTACAAGTTTGCTCGGCGGTTTGGCTGTTCTTATGCGTTGAACTTCAGGCGTTCTTTGAACCGGGGATGCCTTCTTTGGACCGGAGATCTCCAACAGCATCGCCTTCACCGCACGCGCCAGGAACAGAAATATGAGAAACAGGAAGAAGTACTTGAGTATCTGAAGGACGGCCTCGGGCACGCTTTACCCTTCGGATCCGGTGTTGTCGAAGATAAGACTGGTCGAACCCACGCGCAGAACGTCGCCTTGCTCGAGCCTTCGTTCTTTGACTACGTTGCCGTTAACGTATGTCCCGTTGCTGGATCCAAGATCAACGACCCACCAAACCCCTTCCCGCTGTACCAGTTCGGCATGGACCCGCGATACCTCGGTGTCTACCAGTTCGATATCGGAGCCTTTCGTCCTTCCAACCGACACTCGGGATCCCGATAGGGCGAATCGTTTCTCGGGATCGGATGTGTAGCGAAGGTATGCGTGCTCGACGGTAGCGTCGGGTTCGCCTTCGGTCAATGCCTCGTGACGCACATCAACCTCGAAGCGTCCTCTTTGAAGAGACTCATCCAACTCGAACGAAACCTCGATGGGACCGGCAGGCCGCCATCTGCGCTCGACGGAATTTTCTTTGAGTAACTTCACGAACTCTTTGTCGAGGGTAGGAAGTAAACCCTCGAGTCTTTGGTGGTCGTCTGCGGACAGACGAACCAGGTAAACGTTGGGAACATAAACGGCTCCGACACTGATGTTCTTGTCAGATTCCATCTCGCGCATCAACCGCCTGCCGATCTCGGCGGGGGCAACGTCCGAGCGGAACGCCTTCGACAGCACACCATCGACGACTCGCTCCAAACGCCGTTCGAAATCTTCTGCGAGTCCCACGATCCTCCTAAAACATCAGGTCAGGGTAAATATACCGATGCAACCAGCTATTCAATCACCGGTTGGGATGCCCGTTAGACTTGGGCACGAGCGCGAGTGGCGGAATGGTAGACGCGCTGGCTTCAGGTGCCAGTGGGCGCAAGCTCGTGGAGGTTCAAATCCTCTCTCGCGCACGACTTCGGCAGGAATACGGCCGCACTGGGCGACGGCCTTTGCTCCCGCTCCAGGCCTCAGGCCTGCGAGAATACGATCTCTTTCAGCAGGATCTGCCCTGCGACCAAGTCCTTGCTCGTAGATGCCACGACCGTAGCTTTGATCGTTGGGGCACCCGTATAGCCAACCGTGACTGAAAGGTCCCTGACCGAAGTCGGTTTGTTCAGGCAGTCGGAGCCGAGTTGAGCTCCCGACAAGGAGTCGGTAATCAAAAGGCACACGGTGTGCGGGAAGTTCCCGAAGGTGGTTCCATCGATCTTGGCAACTGTCGTTAACGTGGCTGAGGAGGATGCGTGAAACACCGACATCGCAGACGACTTATAGACCCCAGCAACATAACCGGACGCAAGAGCAGTCGAGACGTATCCAGTTCCTCCGACCGATAACAAACCCATTTGGGCAGCGTGGGCGACCGAAGTGGTCTCGGCCGATGAACTGGTGCAGGTTTGGGTGCTAGAAAGCCCGCTGGTCAATATGTTGTACGGCGAGTAGTAACAAACGGTTGCGTCGTCGAAGGGAGCGAACCTATCGCTATTACTACTGAGGCTGACACTCGGGGGCGACGGCCACGGGGGCAGCGGCGGTGCCGGGGGGTTAGTGATTGCAGAGGGAATCTCGGAGAATGGCTCGCATACCGGAAGATCGCAGGGGACGGTGAGGTCTCTTAAGTAGACGCGGCGGTTTAGATGATTGAAGTAGTCCAGCCAAGAGTAGGGTGAGGTGGCGAAGGCGACCCGCTTACCATCCGATGAGATGCTGGGGTTGTAAGCATCCTCAGCGGCGGGAAGGCCGTTCACTATCGTGGATACCAGATGGGTGGTGCCTGAGGATCTGTCCCGCACATACACATCCAACAGAGGATTCAGATCGTCCGTCGTGAAGGCCGATGCACTTGTGAATGCGAAGATCTGTCCGTTCTGATTCACATCCAAGAAGTTTCGGATCACGGGAACGTAGCCATAAGCGACTAACTCACTGGTATTGGCCACAAGGTTTCGAGCAACGATCGCATACTGCTCTCCTGTTGATCGCCCAGAGTACGTCACGAAGAACAAGCTGCTACCGTCTCCTGATAAAGTCGGATATCTAGTCCAGGGTGAATTCCCTGCGGGCATGATCCCGCCGAGATAGGTCGATGTTTTTCCGGTTTCGTCGAAGATGCCATTGTCGTCTGAATCCCTGTCGTGAACGTAAACGTCCCAATTCCCGTCGGTGTCGTTGGGTGAGCTTTGGAAAGTATCGAAGGCTACGAATCTGCCGTTGTCTGAGATCGATAGGCCTGGGTCCTCCTCAGCGGAACACTGGACCCCATAGCAGATTTCTGACGACTTCCAGACCAAGGCCCCAGCGTTGTCGTAGAGCGACAAGAAGTATTGGTCATCCTCGGAAGGGTTCTCGATGGCGGCCACATAGCGACCGTCCTTTGACATCTTGGCATTGAATGTGACGTAGTCGTTGATGCTCCTCGTGACCCCCGATGAAAGATCACGCAACATCACTCTGGAGCCATAGCAAAACTCCAATGGGTCCGGCAACCGGTTGGGGTCAGTAGCCCAACCTCCGGCGAGGTAACCCAACTTCGTCCCATCGCTTGAGAGGGTCGGCTTCGTATAGCAATAAGCATTAGCCGGTGTGGCGAGGGTTACCGTCCCGTTCAGGGTGTCCTTCACGTAGATGTCGGAGTTCCCGCCATCGGTGTCGTCGGGGGTGAGCGAGTCCCATGACTCGAACGCTACATAACGCCCATCACCGGATATCGATGGCCTTGCGCCATCTGCTGCCTGTCCAGATGAGTTCGATGAAACCAAGGTGGTCTTGCCGCTCTTGATGAGATCCGCCCTTGCGGCTGTCGCAATAACAAGGCTCGCCAGCATCGGCAGTACAAGACTGGCTCGAAGCATTCGTTTACGGACGCGACTGATCGAAGTCATATCTCAAGATTCGACACCGCTTCACTGGATTCCTTCACAGACGCAAATATATCTATCCGGGCAAAGCAGGAAAATCGCACTTAACGTCGAACACTTTGCAAAGGACCTAGCCACGGAACTTTCGATCGGTTTTGGTCTTCAATGGGGTGAGAGGGGGCTAGTGGATACTTCTTCGAAGAAGTCTTTGATCGCGCGCCTTGCCGTGATCATATTCGTGATCGGGATCTTGCCCATGCAAACGCCTCCCGCCATGGCCACGGGTCCGGGGACCGTGAGTATGCAGGCTCCGAGCTGGTTCAAGATCGGCGATGATGGGGCCGGGATCCCTAATGGATATAGCGGCGGCGCTCCTCAATCGCAGAGCACCTTGGGCTCGGTGATCGAGCACTTCCGCCCCGACCCAGGTCCCCTTCCCACAG
>JBHELT010000040.1:0-5220 GCA_046262935.1 Actinomycetota bacterium
CTCTGCGGACGACGCGCTCTATCTCGGTGACGACAAGCCGTTCGACTATGCGGTCATCACCCGGCAGTACAACATGGGAGGCACGGTAAATGCGGCGTTCAGCTACTGGAACGGAAGCGCGTGGGCGCCTCTTTCAACAACCCGAAACGAGTTCGGTCACGCCGATGGTGATGCTTCATTTTCTCCGCCATCCGATTGGGCAGCCTCGGGTCCTACGGCATGGCCCGCAGGGCCTACCGATGCATCATTGGCGTCAGCACCTGCTTATTGGCTGAAAGTGACTGCTGCAGCCGGTGCTCCAACCTCGATCTTGGTTGGAAGGGTGAGCGGGATCAAGAACTTGACCTCTCCGGCGACGCCGGCTTTCTTCGACCCAGCCTACGATCCTTTGAGCTGGTCCGACATGAACCCGTCGGCCCTCAATGTTGTTCTGAGCAAGTACGATTCGGTTCCGCCGCAAACAGGCTTCGTCGATGCCTTGCCTAACCCGTTCACTCCGAACGCCGATGGATCGAGGGACTCCACATACATCCAGGGTCACTTCAAGGAAGATCTCCGTCTCACCGCAGAAGTACGTTCTTTGACCGGCACGTTATTGACTCAGCAGATCGGCTCAGGCCCGGATCTCAGCATTTCCTGGGACGGAAAACTTAATGGGACTACTCAGTTGCCAGGGGAATACGAAACGCGCTTCAACCTGGTAGATGACGCAGGCAACACGGCAAGCCAATCCACGTGGGTGATATCTGGTCCCGGCCCTTGGGTGACAGGATCCGACAAGTCGATCTACCAGATCGGCGAGAGGCTCGTTCTGTCGGGAAGCAATCTAGGGGCGGGTGTCGGAGAGCATCAGATGAGTCTCGACGGCCAACCAATGGTGCTTGAGTCTTGGTCGCCGACATCGATCGTGGGATTCGTTCCACCAGATATATCACCGGGCCCGCATTCCCTAGGGATCTGGGAGGCAGGAGTCTCATCCAATTCCGTGACGGTCACGGTCTCCAACTCGGTCACGCCAAAGACAGGTGAGCAGATTATTCCAGGGCGAGTCGCATTCAAGATGAAACCGGGCGAGGCAGCAACTTCCGTCGATCCGTCCGCTGTAGCCCTGTTCGGCCCTAGTGCGACCGGAGACCTTTCACGCTGGTTCGAGGTCACCAAAACCGCGGGCACCGAGGCAACTTGGATATCAACCTTCTCTGCAGATTCCAGAGTTGAGTGGGCTGAATTCGAAGGAACAGTTATGCCTGCGGCCACTTATCCCCACGATCCGATGTTCCAACAGCAGTGGGGGCTGGAGCAGGCAGAGCGCGCGCCCGATATCAACGCACCCCAGGCATGGGATATCTCGAAGGTCGGCGGTAGCGTGTCCATCGCCTTCATCGATTCCGGGATCGGTGCCCATCCGGACCTCGACGCCAATAATGCGGCGCGAAACGGTAGTTCCCTTCCTGGTCGTGATTACACCAGCACAGGGCTCAGCACAGATGGCTGCATTGGCACCGACATCGGGGCCCACGGCACCGCGGTCGCAGGGGCAGCTGCAGCCGTGACCGACAACAACCTCGGGATAGCGGGCGTCGGCTGGAACACCATAGCCCGCCCTTACAAGGTCTTCGGTTCGAGTTCAGGCCATTGCGTATGGATCGCAACATCCGCCTTGGCCTCAGTGATCGCAGATGCTGGGCGAGACGGCAATAAGGTGATCGACATCAGCGCAGCAAGATACTCAACCTCCGCATTGAGGGCTGAGCAGGATGCGATCGCTGCTGTTGAAGGCAGTGGTTCTTTGGTGGTCGCCGCAGCGGGAAATACCAACAACCAGGATCCGGCCTACCCAGCTGCGTACGTGCCGGTACTTTCAGTTGGGGCGCTCAACGCCGATGCGAGCAGATGGAATCCCTCGTCAACGGTCGGATCCAACTATGGAAGCTCGGTTGATGTCTATGCTCCGGGTGCCTCTGTCACTACGACCGTGATCTCGACGGCAGGCTCCCCGAGCTACGCGAGCTATGACGGAACCTCGATGGCTTCGTCTTTCGCGGCTGGGGCGGCGGCATTGGTGATGGCTCTACCTGAGCACCCAACGGCAACATCGACGTACTCGGCCCTAGTACAAACAGCGGCACCGGCAGGTAGCAATTCGTGGCCCATGCTGAACGCGCATTGGGCTCTTTTCAACACGCATCCGGTCAACGTGGGAGCCGGTAGGTTCTTTACGCTAAAGGAGGATGGCTCGGTTTGGTTCATCGACCTGAACGCCAATGTACGCCAAGTGCTGGATCTCGGCATCCTGGCCTCGTGGGGAGAAAGTAAAGTCAGCCTGCTCATCCTCGATCGAGCCCAATTCGCCAATTTCATTGTGGACAGGGATCGTCCGATCGGCTTTCGTCCTGGAAGCCTCGCCGATCCATCGCCGCTGTTAACCGCACCGGGAACAGCCGTCACTGACAACCCATTCCTCATTTCGAACGACGCTCAGCTTGTAGGAGACAACACCGACCAACGATGGACCTCCGGCAAGCCATGGCAGGTCACAACTTGCACGGCTCAGTTGGGCTACAAATTGAATCGAGTGAGGTTGATCGATCCGATGGTTTGGTCGAGGATCTACCACGTCACAGGACAATGGACCGACTGCACCAAGCATCCCGATGGGACCATCATCCCTACCCAAGTCGCGCCGAATACGACCCCGGGTGCTGTCTATTTGTTGGAAGCGGGAAAACCGCGCGTGTTCGAAGGGACGAACTGGGCCGAGGTCAAAGAGATCGAGACGGTTTTCCGTTCCTGGGGGGTGGGAGAGTACACGACCTACCGGATAGACCCTACCTGTAGTCCGCCGCTCATGAACGAGTGCTACCACGCTGACAACGACATCGTCATCGGTGGGCCCATCAGTGCTTCAGAAGTCGCTCTTCCGCACGATAACTGGCTCCTAGGGATGCGCCCCGGCATACCCGGCCGGTTCTATGATTCGACGATCGGGCAAGATGCCTACATCATCGCCAGGCCCACCGAAATCGGTGATTTCGCATTCGGTCCCCAACAAAGAATCCGCGAAACCGGCCTTGGTTGTTATGCCTACAACGTTCCACTGCCCGAATTACGAGTCCCGATGACCGTAGTGAATGCGGCTTTCAGCGGGTGGATGGAATGTTGATCCCTACGCACTCAAGCGTATTTCGGATGGCGCCGAGAGGAAATTTCATGGGAGCGTCGAATCCTAAGCCAATGGAAGGAAAGACTAAATCCTGTCGATCTGGGATCCGTACTGCCTTTCTTATTCTCCGCGTCTTCCCAAGTTTGGTATTGAGTGCGCTCATGGTGTTGACGGCCTTCCCCGCCCTTGCGGATCCCGGCACCGTGACAACTGTTGATACAGGACCACACCCCGGAGGGATCGCCATTAATCCTGTCACCAAGCTTGCCTACGTCATCGAAGACAGCAGCACGGGCCGCGGTGGAGAGGTTCTAGTCATCGATATGGCCTACCCGAGATCTGTGGCGACGATCCAGATCGCTGCCGACCCTGCTGACGTTGCTGTCAATTCCTACACGAACAAGATCTATGTCAGTCATCACTCCTTTTACAGCGGATCCCCACCCCCCGGCCTCGTCACCGTAATCGATGGGCTCTCGAATTCGGTGCTAAGAACCGTTAGCGTTGGTACGGACCCAATGGCTCTTGCGCTTGATGAAGGTACCAACAGGATATTCACTGCCAATCATGATCGTAGTTCTAGGAGTGTCACTGTGATCGACGGAAGCACCGATTCGGTGATTTCCACACTTGCTCCCCTGCCCGGCCAGAATCCCTATCCGTACGACATCGTTGTAGACCAATCGACAGACAAGGTCTACGTTTCTGCGGGCCTACCCGACGGGATCAGCATCATCGATGCTAAGACCGCCTCTGTCATCGGCTGGATGGACGGCCCCCCAGCCGACTTAATTCTCGCGGTCGACTCTTCGAGAGGTGTTCTTTACGGAGCCGAGGACCACGCTTTCAAGCTTCACCGTTTCGACCTGACATCCCAATCGCTCACAACCACTCTGACGACAAAAGGGCGCTTTGACGCTATCGCGACCAACCCGAATACCGGAAGGGTCTACGCCACCATATGGCCTGACTACGAAGACCCTGACCGTTCGGCGTATCTTCTAGGAGTGGATGAAGACACAGGTACCCTGGCGACGAAAACGTCGATTCGCGAAGACTTTCTCATCACAGGCATGGCTAGCTACTCTCCGACGTATCGTCTCCTCCTAGTGAGTAACCTGGCTCAGCGTGTCGTGGTGATGACTGAGGATGCTGTCCCTCCGATATCTACTCTCAATGCCTCCAGTCCCGCCATGCTGCACCCAGGACAGACGATCTCCGGAACTGTCACAGACGATTTCTCCGGAGTTAGCAGCGTCGCAGTCTCGTTCACTTCGCACACAGGCACGACGACCAAAGATGCAACCGTTAGTTGCATCGCCCCCACCCGCCTCTCGTGCACATGGCAAACGACCGTTCCAACTGTTCAGGGTGGCTACGTCATCCAGATCCAATCAACTGACAGAGCAGGAAGTGTTGAACCACTCGGTCCACAGCCTCAAGGCCGGGCCGGCCCATACGTGATAGCGACGATTCTCTAGCCCTGGCAACTAGAGGCCCAGCAGTTTCGTCAAGTCTCGGATCTCGCCGAGGTTCGAATACTGTCCATCTAGGCCCACTTGACAAATGTGTACCTTTAAACGTACATTGTGGGTATGGCAAAAACGGTTCCTGTCAAACAGTTGCGCGCGGATCTAGCGGGCTTCCTAGATCAAGTGGCCGATCGGCGAGAACATGTCATCGTCACTCGTAACGGGCGTCCTGCGGCTGCCATAGTCCCAATCGACGAATACGACGCGCTCGAGGAGACGGCCGAGATCTTGAGCGATGATGCGACGCTGATGGCGATCGAACGCGGGCGTGCCGATATCAAGGCAAAGAAAACAGTAAAGCTCGAGGAGTTGCGTAAAGAAATCAAACGTGGCCGCAAGTAACCACAATGGCGCGGGTCATCCTTGCAAGATCCGCTCGGATTTCGCTTCTTTCTTTTGGTGATCGACTCCAAGACGCCATTGTTGATGTTTTGTCTGCTCTGGAATATGAACCTGAGCTTGGGCACGAGCTACGCGGGCGCTTGAAAGGGCTTCGGTCGATCCGCGTTGGTGCATATCGAATAA
>JBHELT010000041.1:0-9554 GCA_046262935.1 Actinomycetota bacterium
ATCGGTGGATTCGTTGATATCGGTGAACTCGTAGCTGCCACCCAGATCGGGGCCCGTTTCGCGATGAGTCTCGCGTGGGTGATTCCACTGTCGGTGATCGGCATCATCCTTTATGCGGAGATGTCCGGGCGGGTCGCAGCAGTCTCGCAGCGCCCCGTCTTCGATGTGATCCGTCATCGCATGGGACCAAGCCTGGCTCTGGTGAACTTGCTTGCGTCCTTCTTGGTCACGTTGCTGACACTTGCTGCCGAGATCGGAGGAGTAGCCATCGCCGTCCAACTCGCAACCAGCATCAACTACCTACTCTGGATCCCCATCGTCGGCTTCCTCGTCTGGTTCGTTATCTGGAAACTGAACTTCGAGCTGATGGAGAATCTTTTTGGCATCCTTGGCCTAACACTCTTCGCAGCGCTTGTGACCGTGATGCGCGTTCACCCACATTGGGCCCCCATCGCGCACCAGGTTCTTCATCCTGCGATCCCGAGCACCGAAGGTCCGGCGATGTACTGGTACTTCGCCGTGGCGATGTTCGGGGCAGGGATCATGCCTTATGAGGTGTTTTTCTTCTCATCTGGGGCGATAGAGGATGGCTGGACCGCAAAGGATCTGATGATCGAACGGATCAACGTGTATCTAGGTTTTCCAATAGGTGGTTTGTTGACTCTCACTCTGATGCTTGGTGCTTCTCTAGTTCTAGGTCCTCGAAATATTCAGGTTTCCGATCTATCGACCGCCGCCTTACCAACGATGCTGGTGGTAGGCAAGCTAGGTTTGGCCACCCTCTTATTGGGTTTCTTCGCATGCACTTTCGGCGCGGCGTTAGAAACGTCTACTTCTTGCGGTTACACGGTGGCTCAGTTCTTCGGATGGCAATGGGGCAAGTTCGTGCGTCCTACTAAGGACGGACGTTTCCATCTGGTGATGCTTCTTTCGATAGCCTTCGGGTCGATCTTGGTGTTAACAACCATCGACCCGGTGAAGCTGACCGAATTCGTGATCGTTCTTTCAGCAGCAGCTCTTCCATTGACCTATTTCCCCGTCCTGATCGTCGCGAACGACCGGGCTTACATGAAAGACAAAGTGAACTCCTCGCTCACCAACTTCATTGCCACTGTCTATCTTTTTGTGGTGGTGGTAGCTGGGCTCGCCGCTATCCCCTTGATGATCATCACGAAGGGCGGAGGATGAGTTCATCACCGGGCCGGGACTTTTGGGCGACGCTGTCGCTATTGGATCTGCAACTGGTAGACAAAGACGGTCTGCTGTGCGGCAAGGTCGACGACATCGAGTTTGAAGTCAGCGACGAACCCGGGGCTTTGCCCGTCGCGAAGAACATCATCGTCGGACCCTCAGGCCTGGCCAGCCGCATGAAGGGTCGCTTCGCAGAGTGGATAGAAGCCCTGCATCGCACACTGCATCCAGATGCGCAGCCGATTCCCGCCAAGGTTTCATTCGGGGTGGTGAAGCGATATGGAAGCCGCCTGGAACTGACGGTTTCACAACAGGACCTGACCGTTGGAGAAGTTGAGGACTGGGTCCAAGCTCATGTCATCTCTCGGATCCCCGGAGCGGGGGGACAAGACTGGCCACCATCCAAAGAGCATCCCGAGAAGAACGAAACAGGACAAGGGTCATGAGAGCGGGGCATCTATTGGAAACCAGAGCTTTCGACGAGAGCGGCAACCCTCTGGGCGAGGTCCATGACATCCGCCTCATTCAAGATGGTCCCGTGCTTGGCTCCGCTCAGTCGGCTCTTAGGTTGTACGGCATCTTGATAGGGCGCGGATCTGTTGGGACCCGTCTGGGATTCGTACGCGGCGAAACAAAAGGCCCCCTACTCTTCAAGATCTTCTTCGAATGGCTCGAGCGCCGCGCTATATACGTGGAATGGCAGGATGTCGTCTTGATCAGCAAAGACAGAGTAGTTGTGAGGAAGCCCCCCGGTGGGTTCGTTCGTTACAAGGACATCGCGTGAGATGTCCGCGGGCGGAAGCCGAGTTGAAACTTGGTTTCGAACCGAGAAGTGTTTGCTCCCGCAACATCTAATGCAGGAACTATTCGGTGACCAGCCCCACTGCCTCGGCGATCACTGTGAAGCGCGCCGCATCGCGGACCGCACACGCTTTGTGGTCGTTGTTGAAATAAACGAAGACATCGGCTGCTGGATCCCACATGTCAGCGATTCGAAAAGCCCACGACTTGAGCGCGCCATCTCCGTAACAAGGGTGCGGCTTGGCTGACCCCTCATGCATCCGAAGAAAACCCCAGTCGGCGCTCCGCCAGACCGGGCCCTTAGGCCGCGACCCGCGATCGGCAAGACACCACGCGGCACCGCGTTGCTCAAGGACCTGCCTCGTCGTTTCGGTGAACCAAGACGCATGTCGAAACTCGACCGCGACGCGCAACTGTGAAGGGATCAGTTCCAGGGTACGTAAGAGAAGCTCCGGATCGGCTTGGAGGTTGGGAGGCAATTGCAGAAGGACGGGTCCGAGCTTGGGTCCAAGACCACGGCACCGAGACAGAAACCTTTCGACTGGCTCTTGCGGGTCCTTCAATCGCTTTATGTGTGTGAGGTAGCGGCTCATTTTGACGGTGACCACGAAATCATCAGGCACGCGGTCGGCCCAGCGTTCGAAAGTCTCAAGCGGCGGCAGCCGGTAAAAGGTGTTGTTAACCTCGACGGACCTAAAACGCGAACTGTAGTAACCCAGCCAGTCGTCCTGCGTCATTTCCCGCGGATAGAAGGCGGCTTTCCAATCTTTGTACTGCCAGCCCGATGTGCCGATGAACAAAGACATTCGAGACTATTTCTTTCGGCTCACCGCTCTTTGGAGTTGCTGCTTGTTCATGCCCGACCTGCCGGGAATGTTCATCTGCCTGGCTTCCTCGTAAAGCTGGTCGCGCGTTCTTCCCGCTTCTCCGGTATGCGATCTCAATCCCCCCCTGCGACCCGAGGAGATGTCTGTTCGAGAAAGTCGCGAACTTGTTTTCGCTTCTCCCGAACGCGCACGCTCTTTGTTCACCGTCCGGGCGGCGATCTCTTCGGCGGTGGATCGACTCTTGCCGCGATCTTGAAGTCCTTCTTTTATGTGCTTGTATTGCCGCTCGCGCTTCTTGGTCCAAACACCTTGTGGCATCTCTGACTCCTTTGACTTAGTGCAAGGTGATTACCCTCATCAAGGGCCATCAACACCACGATCGAAGCTGTTGGGTTCTCAATAGTTCTTCTTGTGTCCCTTCTAGTTCGCGCGCCGCGCGCTCATAAGGCCTCCGAACGTGACAGAGGCAACTAGAACCACCACGGGCAGGGCTCTTGACCAACTGCAACGATTCATGAGCTAGGACTTCGACGGGCAGGTTTGAGATTCCTGCCTGACTCGTGACCTTTTTCCGTACCATGGCCCCTTAACCCTGATATGTATAAAGCCCGAGGTCGTGCATAGGTTGGACGGAAGTCGAGGGACGCAAGGGCTAAGGCCCAAAGGCGAGCTTTTCGATCGGGGCGGCTGGATTTTACCGCTAAAGTCTCATCGACTCAAGAGGAAGGGCGCGCATCTTGCCGAGCTTGAAACTGGGCGGGAAATAACCGATCACCTGCTCGGCTGTATCCCCTTCGAGGACCATGTAATAAGAGTGTTCTCCCCCGGGACACGTACAGAGTAGGTCCTGGCCTTTCAACTCAGGACCGATCTTGTCGATGTCGGCTTCCTGTCTCTCGCACTCTTCAGGTGTGTGGTGGTTGATGACTAGATACCGGCCCATTTCATGCCTCCTTGTTTGATTGACCGAGGTTACATTCATCAACCAAGTGGGTCGATGTCCTCTGGTACGGATTTAGGTTGAGCTCTTACGGAATTTGCGACCTCGGCCAACTCCATGCGGTTACTAGCTTGCAGCTTGCGCTGGAGACTAGCCACGTGTGATTCCACTGTCCTTCGCGATACAAAGAGCTGGGCAGCGATCTCCACGTTGCCGAGTCCGCGCGCGACAAGTCGAAGCACATCCATCTCCCTGCTTGTTACGCCGACGCGACTCATCATCTGTGGAACTGCGGAATCGCCACGGCCCTTGCGCGGGACCGGAAGCCCCGCGGCTCGCATCATCGCGCGGCACGCAGATGTAAGTCGTTCGTGACCAGCGGCTTCGAAAAATCGGAGGCACTCGCCGAGCAGAGGGGCATCGGTAGTTCGGCCGGCGGATATGTCTTTGTCTAACAACAACCTGACCACCACATGGCGCCACCAGGGGAATGGGGCAAGCGCATCGATCGAATCTTGCATCGATGACTCGCCAGCGCGCATCAACGCTGCGCCCAATCTGCTCGAGTTTGAATGAGCGTGCGGGCGAGTCCCTTCGAGGCTCGACATCAGATCACTTACACCGCGTGCTATTGGGTCTGAGAGGGACTCCGCGGCATGACGCGCCGCGACGGGATCCACTAGTCGGAGAGCCAATACCAGATGTGCCCGCGAGGGTTCGTTCAACTCTGAGACCGCAACCTTGGCATCTGTATCGATCGGGAGCAAGGCCCGGCGTTCGGCGTCCACCGAGCGCGCGTCCGCGTGCATCGCCAAGCCGAACCGGCGCGCGGTTTGCATCGCATGACTTACCAGAGGTTGAGCTTCGGCTAGCGCGAACCGTTCGACGAGCGATCCGGCCATTAGGATCTCGGCCCGCGCTTCGGAGGAGACCGCGCCTGAAGTCGCTGCGAGATGCCGGGCCGACTCCAAAGCGGCGATGTCGCCCGAGATGGCCGCCTGGATTCTGCCGAGGTCGATCAACGCCGTTACGCGCGCCACGACGTCGTCTCCGGCTTCATCGCGAGCCAACTCAAAGGTGGTTAGCGCCTTGGACGTATCTCCGGTTGCAAGCGCGGCGTGACCTTGAATGCTGAGAGCTTCGGAGCGAACGTCGCTCAAACTAAAGGTTTCTGCAGCATCCGCTGCGTCGGCAGCTATGGCGAGAGCGTTCACTACATCGCCGCGAGCAAGCGCCCGAGAAGCCTCGAAAACCTTCACCCGAGCAAGGAGAC
This sequence comes from Actinomycetota bacterium, assembly GCA_046262935.1. GTDB lineage: Bacteria > Actinomycetota > CADDZG01 > JAHWKV01 > JAHWKV01 > JBHELT01. The sequence continues at coordinate 5,033 of JBHELT010000041.1, forward strand.
GTTCATCTTTCGTCTCCGTAGCGACCAGACGTGCGCGTTCGAGATGCTCGTCTGCGATCACTTCAGCCCCCGCCGACGACAGACCGCGGGCTAGCCGGAGATGCAAGTATCCGAGGCCGAGCACCACAAAGGGCAGAGTTGTGCGCTTCTCGATCACGAACTCAAGCGCGTCGTCAGCGATCTGACGCAGACGTTCTACCTTTCCGGCGGAGGACAGTGCTTCGACAAGCTGGCGGTCGATCCCGATTCGGTGCCAGCGGTCATCCATAACCAGCAGCCGAGCGCGTTCGAGCATGGCTTCGGCAGACCCGAGCGCGCCCACGACGATGCAGCGTCGTGCGGCCTCCTGGAGGTGACGTGCCGCAGCAGCGTTATCGCCGGCCCTTTCGCGCAGATCGGCAACGCGCTCGCACCATTCCCCTGGTAGGCCGGCATGGGCCTCCTCGATGGCGTCCGCTGCGCGGCCAGCGAGCGAATGCACCTCAGGAGGGAGAAGCTCCCCTACCAAGGCTTCTCTGACAAGCGCGTGGCGGAAACCGAATGGCATCTCCAATCCAGGTGCTGGGTCACTAGACACGATGTTCTTGTTCACACCGATCCGCAACGCGGCGAGCACGTCAACACGATCAAGGCCGGTGATCTTGGATAACAAAACCCAGTCGAAGCGACGCCCTATTATCGCCGCTGCGAACAGGACGTTCCTGGTTTGCGGATCGACAGAGTCGAGGCGCTCGCGCACCAGATCCCGATAGGTGTGCGGCAAACTCAAGGTCGCTCTCTCAGAAGCACCGGCTGCCACGTACGCGGTCAGTATCTCCTCCACGACGAACGGCACGCCTTCGGCACGATCTTGAACACTCCCGCCAAGGTCTTCTGTGACCTGCGTCACATCCAATGACCTGCGGACCATCTCATCGACCTCATCCCGATCAAGACGGTTCAAAGTCATACGAGCGGCCGATCGCCGAGCAGACATGCGCGCGACCAGATCGAGTGCTGGCCCTTGATCATCCCGCAAAGTAACGACGCAAAGGACAGGCAGGTCCGCGATGTTATCGCTAAGGTGATCGATGACACTGAGCGTGTCCATGTCGGCCCAGTGAAGATCCTCTAGCACAAGCAAAAGGCCGCTGTCGCGCGCGAACAAACCCAACGCGCGCACAACAGCGTCCTGCACGACAAGCGTGGACCCTTCGGTTGAGCGCGAGGAGTTACTACCTTCAATAACAGACCCTAGAACCGGTAGCAAGGCCGCTATCTCTGGTTCTTTGGGCTCGAGGGCCGGATATAACGCTTCCCCTAGGGCACGGTAGGGGATGGGAGCAGAGCTTGGAGCCGAACGGCCACGTAGCACCATCATCGCCATGTCCGATGCGTACGCGTGGGCCTCCCGAGCAAGACGCGACTTACCGATGCCTGGCTCGCCAACGATGCACACAACACGCCCCGCGCCGTTCCGCGCGCTTGCCAACGCGTCCTTGAGCAACCGCAATTCAGCATCCCTGCCGACCACGGTGGGACAAACGATTGCGCCCGATCCGGTCGGAATCATTCCCAGACTGTAATTGGTTCAGGGCTTCTTCTCCTTAACTCCGTAACCCTCACTGATGAACGGCGCGCATGAGTGTGGCGAAATGGACAAGTCCGAAACATCGAGCCTAAGGAGGGCACAGATGCACGCAAAGAAGGAAGACCTGCCGGTGGTCGCTGAGATGCCGGGACTGTTCGATAGTCGTCAAGCGCGGTGGGCGGTCTGACGTCGGCGATCGAAGAGGTTCACACGGCGCACGACTTCACGGAGGAGTTCGCGGAGTTGCCGAACGGGCGTTGCCAGGCATCGCACTGGGGCTATCTGATCAAAGGAAAGCTCAGGATCCTGTACGTCGACCACGAAGAAGTTATCAATGCAGGTGAGATCTATTACATGGCCCCCGGACACATCCCGATCTCCGAGGAACCGTGCAGCATCGTCGAATTCAGCGCATCCGAGGAATACGCACAGACACTGGCTACAGCCCAGGCCTCTGGCGGGAGGATGTCATGAAGCGAGTGGGTCTGCTGCTTACCGTCGTAGCGGCGATGATGGCCACCCCTTCGGTCGCATATGCCGGTCCGCATTATGAGAAAGGGTGGGGTGACGGTCGGCTCGTTAACCTGCAGATAACGCAGGGGGCTTCCGAGGCCAAGGGCAGATCCGTCCCTGAGTACGTCATCGGCCCCATCGATGACTCGAGCCCACTGAATGAAGCCGAAGATGGGTTCGGTCCCTACGACCTGGTTGTGCATACTCCAGGACCGAGTTACAGCTCCCTGTTTAGACCGACCGCCGTGGTTCCATCTGGATCGGCGGATGAAGGGACCGTTGCGTGGCGGGTGGTCCAAGCTGGAAACGACCAGATCCTGCTTGCTTACGCTGCTGACTTGGGTTCCGGCCTCGTCTCCCTCAACTCGGTTGCCCGTATCGAACAAGCGAGCGCTCTCGGACTTGTTGAGTTTGTCGACTTCGGGATCACAGAGGTATGCCACGTAATTCCGTGAGGCATTGGTTCACCGCGTGCCGTTAGCACGCGGTGAACCACGACTCGCCGCTGCCTTGTCATGGTCGCGGGAAGTGCTGAAATGGGTACTGGGCAATGGATCTTTGGTGCTCAGCCGTTAGGAGGTGAACCCGTCACCTGATTGGCCACCAGGACTCCGTTGTCGAAGGCGTCGTCGGTATATGCGATGTGCGCAAGACCGCCTGCATCGACTGCGATATCGATGAAGTCCAGAAGATCTCGGTCGCTGCCCAGCGGCTCGCCCGCGATACAGAACAGGCCCAAGGTGCAGACATCGCCGTTATGGATCGGTCTGACACTGGCCTCGTTGATGGTCCACGTTGGCGACAGTGAAGCAAGGTCGAGCGATTGGACCATATATAGCCTCCGCTGCGAATACTGGCCTCCTCCGGGGAATGGTTTCCCATGGGTTTGATGACATCTCGGTGGCCGATATCGTCGAAAACCTAGACGCGTACGACTACCACTAGTCGGTCAAGGTCACCGAAGTCTTTGGGATTACGTGTGTATAGAGGCAGCCCCAAAGCCAATGCGGTCGCGGCGATCAATGGATCGAATGCGGGTCGACCACGCGCCTTGGCGCCGGCAGATAAGACAGCGGAATAGATCCGACCGTAAGCTCTTGCGACGGAAGTGTCTACAGGCAGAGGATCAAATGTTGCCTCGGCCCGCTGAAGTCGGTCCTGCCGCCGAGCGCGTTCGGCCATGTCCTTCGTGGCGTGTGGGCCGGCTGCAAGCTCAGCCATAGTCACAACTGAAACGGCGATCTCATCAGGCAGGTCACTCGGGTCGATGTGATCAAGATCGGTGAGGACCGACGTATCGATGAGTCCCCGAGCGTGGCGCCTTTTAGCCACGTGGTGCTGGATCTTGATCAACCAAGCGATCGACGTCGGTTCGGAACCGCTCGGCTTCGATCCTCGGCGCCCCCTCAAACGCAGCCACTGCGGATTCCGCGGATACGAACGTTCGACGCTTAAGGGGGCCCAGTTCGCCGACGGGGACTCCGTTTCGCGTGACGATGAAAGACTCCCCTTTATCGAGGGCACGCATGATTTCGCCGCTTTGGTTGCGTAGCTCTCGCTGAGTTATCTCACTCGACATAAAGGGAGTGTAGCACAGGTGCTACGAGCCTGACATCCTCAAATTCAACCGAGAGATCTCAGCGCAAATGAAACGAACTGAGCGCCTCTATGCAGGCCCCAATCACCAAGGAAAACTCGCAAAGGTTTTGTAACTCGAAGAACCTGTTTCGGCGACCGAAGCCTTTAAGGGCACACCACTCAGAGTGAACAGGGAGTCAGAGCCTCTCGGACAGCTTGGGCCGCGGCTAGGCCGCGCAAAGTACGGTTCTCATGGGTAGAAAACGGATGACAACGGAAGTCGACCCCGATCTAGGAACAGGCTCTCCTAGGCGTGGATCACGAATTTTTGTGCGTAAAAGCCGTTGTGGGCGCTCCTGGACAGTATTCAAACCTCCGGGGATTCCTAGAGTCGATTGGTCACGAGGACCGAGACGCCAAGCAGTGACACCACCGCCCTTGTGTATTGGGTTCATCCAATTGGAGGCTACTTACTGGGTGTGCCCCAAGAATCTGACGTCAGATGTACGCCTGCTCTTGCAATTTAACTCTTGGACCGAAGCTGTAAAGGGGGGCTTACGGTTTCGGTAATCGGTGGAGAACATCGAACACACGCCCTCGCTGTCGAGAAATGCTGGCCGGGCTCCGTAGATAGGCTGCTAACGGGGGTCTGTCTTGTAGGCCTCGCCACGATGTCTGATTGCACAGACTCGGACTAGACGGCCTCGTTCTCGAAGCTCGTAGATTATTCGATATGCACCAACGCGGATCGACCGAAGCCCTTTCAAGCGCCCGCGTAGCTCGTGCCCAAGCTCAGGTTCATATTCCAGAGCAGACAAAACATCAACAATGGCGTCTTGGAGTCGATCACCAAAAGAAAGA
>JBHELT010000042.1:0-18795 GCA_046262935.1 Actinomycetota bacterium
TCTTTCTTTTGGTGATCGACTCCAAGACGCCATTGTTGATGTTTTGTCTGCTCTGGAATATGAACCTGAGCTTGGGCACGAGCTACGCGGGCGCTTGAAAGGGCTTCGGTCGATCCGCGTTGGTGCATATCGAATAATCTAAGAGCTTCGAGAACGAGGTCGTCTTGTCCGAGTCTGTGCCATCAGACATCGTGGCGAGGCCTACAAGACTGACCCAAGTTGGCCAGTCTGTTAGTGCTGAGAAGAGCGCCGTTCGAATCCCGGTTCGATCTGTCGGTTTCCACTCTCACCATGCCAGTCGAGGCAGAAGACAGTGGCGTCATCTTCGAGCGTGCCGCCGGCAGCCTCGACCACACCACGGATGAGGTGGTGCACCGTTTCACGGGGATGTAGGGCGGCACTTTGCGCGAGGACGGACTCGATGTCGACCTTGGAGGCACTCCGCTCGAGCAAGCCGTCGGTCAAGAAGATCAACCTGTCTCCGGGGACGAGCGGCAACTCTTGCACGCGGTATTGCTGTTCGGCGCTGATTCCGAACGGAGGATCGGCCTCGAGCTCGACCGTCTCTACGCGTCCGTCGCGCAGTCGCAATGGCGGGGGGTGACCAGCGTTCACGACGAGTGCAGCCTCGCGCAGCAGGTCGAGGCGAATCACCTGTCCGGTGACGAACTCGTCGGACTTCAAGTGTGAGCAGAGGGACTCGTTAGCGGCGCGGGCCTGTTCGGCCAGCGCCCCTCCGGCGCGGCGGGCGTTTCTCAGGGCGCCGACCAGCACCGTGGCAAGCATCGCGGCCGGGACTTCGTGGCCCATTGCGTCTGTCAACGAGAAGTGGAGGGTGTCCCGATCCATCGCGACGTCGAAGGTGTCCCCCGCGATGTCGCCCGACGGCTCGAGCCACGCGGCGAGCGTGAACTGCCCCGCCTCGCAGGTGTAGGCCGCGGGAAGCAGGCGATGTTGGATCTCGGCCGCCAGAGAAAGCCGGACCGAGCGCTGGCCCCACTCGAAGAGATCGGTAAAACGCCGGTTGGCGATAACGACGTAGGCCAAGGCGTGGGCCGCTTGCGATACGGCGGCCAAAGTCGCGTCGTCTGGGGGATCGGAGAGGACGAGCTCGAGTATGCCGATGGCCTCTCCGCGATTGCTGACGGGAGCGAACAAGTGCGATCCATCGTCCTCCGCCACGATTATGGATTGGCTCTTGAGCGCCAGCCCGTGCGGACTTCCCGTTAGCATCACCTGCGTTCTCGTTTCGCGTCCTCCGCGACCAGGAAGGCCGTTGGTATGGCCGAGGCGGATGAGCGATTGGCCCGAGAAGTCGGCGATCAAAAAAGAGACATCGGTCGCGCCGATGGCGTGCGAAAGGTGCTCGGCAAAGACGCCGATAGCGTCGACCGGAGCAGCCTCCTCAGTCGCGGCCAACAGCTCGCCAAGGTCCAGTTGTACTTGCTTACTCATAGCCAGCCTGTTCGCGACTCGTTTCGTTTTCGACCAAGCCTGACCCTACCCGCTCGTGTTTGAACGTGCCAATCGCCCGCGAGGTGGCGACGGCTATGGCTCGAGCGAGCCTGAGCAACGGTAGATGAAACTGCATCCCAAAGATCGCGTGCAGATCGTGGTCTTTGCCTAAGAGAACGGGATCGTCCAGCCGGGCGAGTAACTGAACGATCGTGTCGAGGGGCCAACTTCTACGCCGGCGGGATCTGGCGCACGCGATGCGCTTTCCTTACAGGTTTGCGGCATTTATGCGGGGCCGTCAGCCGGAACAGGAGTGGTCGGCGATTCCGATGCCCTTCGAGCACTATGCTGAGTCTTACCCGAGCGGACAGTTACTGCTCGCAAGGAGGCCGTTGATGCCCGAGATGTCGGCGGTGGAAGCGGAGCGATGGCGGCCGGGCTCCTTAGTTCTTCTCCAAAGGTCAAAATGGTAGTGAGCGACTTCGATCCCAAGATGATCACCAAAGCCAGGTCGGTCCTTCAGACATTTGGTGGGCGGGTCATCTTGGAGCATGCGGATGCAACCGTTCTTCCGTTTGAGGACAACCGCTTCGACCAGGTTCTGTCGTTCATCATGCTGCACCACGTCATCAGATGGGAGCGCGCGCTGTTCCTGCCTACCTAACCCTCGACGTAGGGCTCAGGAGTCTCGGCTCTTCGCGTGGTGGTATGCGCGTAGCCGCTTGCGTTGATCGAGTTCGCGTTTTCGTAGTCGTATGTTCGATGGCGTAACTTCAACCAACTCATCCTCGGCGATGAATTCGAGCGCACGATCGAGCGACATGATCCTGGGTGGGACCAAACGTAGGGCCTCGTCGGCGGCGTGGGTTCTGATGTTGGTCTTCTTCTTCTCTTTGGTCGGGTTGACATTCATGTCTTCAGACCTAGCGTTTTCGCCGACGACCATCCCTTCGTAAACATCGAGACCGGGGCCCACGAACAACTGGCCCCGCTCTTGTAGGTCGTAAAGTGCATATGACGTGGTCTGCCCTGTTCGATCTGCTACTAATACCCCGGAAGGGCGATGCGTCACTTCACCCTGCCAAGGCTCATAACCTGCGAAAACGCTGTGGATGATCGCCGTTCCTCGGGTTTCAGTGAGCATCTCGGAACGGAACCCGATCAGCCCTCTTGCCGGTATCCGAAACTCTGCCCTTATCCATCCACTGCCGTGATTGACCATGTTCGTCATACGACCCTTCCGCAGCGCTAGAGATTGGCTAACGACTCCGAAGAACTGTTCGGGAAGGTCAAGAACCAAGTCTTCCATCGGTTCGAAAGTTTTTCCGTCTACCTCTTTGGTGATGACTTCAGGTTTGGAGACTTCTAACTCATATCCTTCACGTCGCATCGATTCGATAAGGATCGCTAGCTGAAGTTCTCCGCGGCCCCTGACTTCGATCACCTCTGGGGAAAGGGTTGGCAAGATCTTGATCGATACATTGCCTAACACCTCTTTGTCGAGGCGTCCTTGCAAGTGACGACTGGTCACGAACTTGCCGTCGCGTCCCGACAATGGTGACGTGTTGACCCCGAAAGTCATGTGCAGCGTTGGCTCGTCGATCTCGAGAACCGGAAGAGGTCTTGGGTCCATAGGGTCGGCGACGGTCTCGCCCACGGTTATCTCGCCAAGTCCCGCGATCGAACATATGTCGCCCGGCCCCGCCTCTTCGATGTCGGTGTACGCAAGACCTGTGTGCGCCAGCATCTTGGTGATCCGGGCATTTCCGATGGTCCCGTCGCGGTGACACACTGCAACGGTTTGGCCGTTTTTGACGGTGCCATTCCAGACCCTACCCACCGCGAGCCTGCCAACGTATGAGTCTGCCGCGAGATTGGTGACCAGGAACTGCAGTGGCATCTCTGGGTCATAAGTCGGCGGGGGAGTGATGTCTGCGATGATCTTGAAAAGCGGCCCGAGGTCTTTGCCCTCAACATCTAGGTCAAGGGTTGCGGTCCCCGTACGCGCGTTGGTATAGATCACCGGCAACTCTATCTGCGCTTCGTCGGCATCGAGGTCGATGAACAGGTCGTACAGTTCGTTCAATACGTCGCTGATCCGTGCGTCGGGGCGATCGATCTTGTTGATCACGGGTATCACCGGAAGCCCCAAAGCGAGAGCCTTGCGAAGCACGTATCTGGTTTGAGGCAGGGGCCCCTCTGATGCGTCGACGAGCAATAGCGCCGAGTCGACCATCTGCAGGGTTCGCTCAACTTCGCCTCCGAAGTCAGCATGGCCAGGGGTATCGCAGATGTTGATCTGCAGTCCCTGGAAGTGAACCGCGGTTTGTTTGGCCAGGATGGTTATGCCCCGCTCGCGCTCTTGGTCCATCGAATCCATAACGCGATCGACCACCTGCTGATGGTCCCCGTATACCCCGGATTGGCGTAGCATCGCATCAACTAGGGTGGTTTTTCCGTGGTCAACGTGAGCGATTATCGCTACATTGCGCACGTCGTCTCGCGTGCTCTTTCTCTCGTTCATCGAAGAAGGTTACCTTGCATAGACTTTTGGCAGACTATCCTCGGCACTGATGGGACAAATCGCACATGACTGAGCAGTCAACCGCACTCGAAGCCTTGGGCGTGGCCGTGGCGGCCGGGGTCCCCGCGCTCCTGTGGGGCGCCCCCGGAACTGGAAAGACATCGGCGATCAAAGCGATGGCCGAAGAACTCGATTGGCCATGCGAAACCGTGATCGCGGCTATCAGGGAACCATCCGATTTCGCGGGCCTGCCAGTAGTAACAAGTGGTGTCGTGAAGTTCGCCCCTCCGAAGTGGGCGCAGCGTTTATCGAAATCGGGTGAAGGGATCTTGTTCCTCGATGAGATCTCTACGGCTCCTCCTGCTGTACAAGCTGCTCTGCTTCGTGTCGTACTGGAGCGCGTTGTTGGTGATCTCGCCTTACCCGAAGGCGTCAGAGTCGTCGCTGCTGCGAACCCTCCCGAGCAGGCGGCCGATGGCTGGGACCTTTCGGCGCCTCTTGCCAACCGGTTCGTGCACCTTGACTGGTTCACCGATGCTCAAGCCTTCGCGCAAGGCCTTGCGGCAGGATGGGCGCCTGCCCGCGTGCCAACATTAAAGAAGGATTGGCGCGAACGCCTGCCAACGGCACGAGGTTTGGTGGCCGCCTTCGTATCGGTCCGCCCAACACTGGCATGTGCCCCACCTCAAGACTCCGCCACCGCAGGGCGTGGATGGCCGAGTCCGCGGACCTGGGAAATGGCTGCGCAACTATGGACGGCAGCGACCGAAGCAGAAGCATCAGACGAGGCGCGCTACGCGCTGATGATCGGCGCTGTTGGAGATGGTGCTGGCATTGAGTTCATGACATGGGCATCGGAGATGGACCTACCCGACCCCGAAGCCGTTCTGCTTGACCCTTCTTCATTCACTCTCCCCGAACGTGGGGACCGGGCTTACGCAGCATTGGTTGCGATCGCGTCCGCCGTTGCGTCGCGCTCTACGCCCGACAGATGGATCGCAGGATGGAAGGTACTCGCACGAGCAGGCGAAGCGGCCCCTGATGTCGCGGCTATGGCAGCTCGTGTGCTCGCCAGTTGCAGGCCCGAGGGAGTATCGGCACCACCGGAATTGAAGCTGTTCATACCTTTGCTCAAACAAGCGGGATTGTTGAAAGATGAATTCTGAGTCGCGGCACTCGCTCGACATCCAGAAGATGGCCGCCGCCAGGCTCTGGGCTGCTAACAAGTTTCCATACTTAGCATCCGCACTTTTCGCTTGCAGGGTCCTGTCGGCTCCCGGCATCGGGGCGATAGTAGTCGATGACCGATGGAGGATCTATGCGGATCCCTCGATGGTGAACGACCTTTCCACCGAACAACTAGGTGGATTGCTCGTGCATCACACCGGGCACCTGTTGCGTGATCACTCTGGTCGGGCTGAGGCCCTTGGGATAACCAAGCAGACGTCGAAAGACTGGCTGATGGCCGCCGATGCAGAGATCAATGACGACTTGGTGGACGTTGAAGGGTTGGAGTTCCCGTCGGAACTCATAACCCCAGCATCGATCGGTTGCGAAGATGGTCACTTCGCGGAGGAGTATTACGCGCATCTGGGGGAAGCCGAGCATCAACATGAAGGCGAATGTGGAAGTGGCGTCGATGGCGTGGCGCGCGAATGGGACTCTCCGGATGGCGGCATCGAGCAGAGTTCGGCTCATCTGCTGCGTTGCCACACCGCAGCTGAAGTATTGCGGTTCGGGGAAGGCAAGGAGCCAGGCGCCGTCCCCGAGGGTCTTCAGCGCTGGGCATTTGAGATATTGCAGACCAAGATCGATTGGCGCCGGATCCTCGCTGCCGAGATCCGCTCCGGTGTCGCCGTCGTCTCCGGTCGTGTTGACTACTCATATCAGTGGCCATCACGACGCGCATCTGTTTCCAAGAACGTTATCTTGCCGGCACTTCGCAGGCCCGTCCCCGAAGTTGCGGTGATCTGCGATACGTCAGGCAGTATGGATGAAGTGTTGCTCGGTCAGGCGCTCGGCCAGGTCGAGGGCCTCATCCGCAGCCTGGGTGTCAGGAAGAACTCGATGCGGGTCCTGTCCTGCGATGCAGCAGTACACATGGTGCAAAGGATCAGCCGGGCCTCGGACATCACTCTTTATGGCGGCGGCGGAACCAACATGGGTGAGGGCCTGGCTGCGGCGGCGAACCTCAAGCCGCGTCCTCAGGTCGTCGTGGTGCTAACCGATGGTTACACGCCATGGCCAAGTGAACCTCCACCGCGCATGCGTGTTGTCGTTGGGTTGATGGGTACGCCGCCGAACCGGCCGCCATCGTGGGCCAAGGTGGTCGAGATCGAGGACGCGGCTTGATCGAACGCCTGGCGCTGCACGAACCCGTTAGAGGAACGATCAGTTGCGGGGGAGTGGAGCACGAGATCGGCTGGGATGCCGGTGATCTGACCTTGTTCCACCATGACATCGATGCCGAGAAAGCTCTTGCGGCACTGGGTGGAGAAGCTTGCGAATGCATAAGGGTATTCGACGCATGGACCACCAGCGATCCGCTGACAGACGCTGCCTTCCTTAGGCCAGAAGGTGAGCTTCCGCTTTCGCGCGTCATCGAGAACAACCTCCAGTACGTTCAGATGGCGCAGAACCGTTATCTGCCGAGTACTCATCCGGCCTACGTTCATGCATTGGATGAAGCTGGTGTATTGGAGCGCCAATTATGTCTCGCCCAGTTGCCACGGGCGCTCCGCGATCGATTCTGTCTCGAACTGATCGTCGCAGTTAGCGATCTGATCGACGATGACCAGGCAGGCCCTTTGATGGAGGAGGCACTGTCGGCGCGGGCCAACGCCTCATTGGAGATGTGCATGCGAAGTTGGAGGCGTATCGACCACGCATCGTTCATAACGGTCGAGGCATGGCTCTGCGAGGAAGACGAGCCGCCGTCGATAGTTGGATGGGCGACCGAGAGAAGTGGAATGGCTGCTGCGTCGCTTCCCATTGGATGGCTGATCGATGTATGGGGACATGGCCTGGCACTCGTCGATGACTGCTTCATCCTTTCGGTTATAGAGCTCGGATCAGATACCGGCCAAGTGATCGCGTCGCGTTGGGAAAGAACGTACGGCAGCGATCAGATGCAAACGACATTGGGGTCGATATCGGGATCGCCCGACAAGTGGGATTCGTATTTCCGCGATTGGAGCACCCCGATCGTTTCGGCCGCATCGATCAACAAGTCGTCATCGGGGAAGTGGCGATTGACCTGGGGATCCTAAAACAGGTTAAACACGAATTAGGCTAGGCGGATGGATCTTGGTTTAGAGGGTGCGAAGGCTGCAGTATCGGGAGCCAGTCAGGGCCGTGGTTACGCTATCGCCCTGGCGCTGTCGGCGGAGGGGGCAGACGTTGCGATCTGTTCGCGGCGCGAAGACGCGGTTGCGAAGGCTGCCTCCACGATCGAGGTTCAGACGAACCGCTCGGTAGTGCCGATCACAGCAGACGTCTCCACGGTCGAAGGCTGCACGCGGTTCATCGAACAGGCGGCCGATGAACTGGGTGGTTTGCGCATCCTCGTTTGCAACTCGGGGGGCCCACCGCCCGGCATGCCCGACTCATTCGATGATCGTGTTTGGCAGGAGTCCATCGAACTCGTCTTCATGTCTGTGGTTCGCATGACACGCGCTGCTTTACCGCATCTGATCGACAATACCTGGTCGCGGATCTTGTCGATCACTTCCTCATTCGTCAAGCAACCTTCTGCGTATATGGCTTTGTCAACGAGTTCTCGGGCAGCGGTGACCGGTTATCTCAAATCGTTGTCACTTGCATACGCTGCGCGTGGTCTGACCGTCAACACCATCGTGCCGGGGCAGTTGCTCACCGAACGGTTGCGATCGCTGTCCGGAGCTCCTTCCGATGCCGATGCACATCATGGGGTGTTCGCATCGATCGTCGAAGCCATCCCCGTTGGCCGTCTCGGCGACCCGAACGAGTTGGGTGCGGTAGCGGCATTCTTATGTTCGAGCAAGGCGTCGTTCGTTGATGGTGTGGATCTCAGGGTCGATGGAGGACACATACGGTCGATATGACCGCGTTGCGGCGAGCTATCGAAGCAGAGGAACTCTGCCTATGGTGTCGAGCTCGAACCACACTTTCATACCGTGCCCTTGAACGAGTCCCCATCTGGCCGACAAACGATCGAGCAAGGAAAGCCCCCAACCGCCCGGTTCTTCCAGAGCTATGTCACGCGCGGCTGGGCTGAATCCGGGACCGGGGTCGATGACTTCACATCTGATAACTGTCGGCTCGATGTTCAGGTGAACCGTGATGTGTGCATCTGCAGGGGGAGCCGAGTACTTGAAGCTGTTCGTGACAAGTTCGCTGATCAACAATTTGACGTCGTTCAATATGTCCACATCCATCATGTCCGAGAACTTCTCCACCTCCAGCCTCGCGGCTTTGGGTGCGTTTTCAGAGATGGGTAGATCGAACGTAAATCCAAGGGCCTGATCCGCATATTTGTCCATCATCCGATCGCCTGCCTCGATCGTGAACCGCTTATTAGTAAGCGTCCCCCCGATACCGGATAACAAACCGCTTTTGTTTCCTCGAGATCAGGTGACCGTTACAACTAGTCGGTCTGCTACGAGAGGCCGGAACGGTACGTGGCCCCCGTCACCAACTACGACGTAGATCAAATGTTCACCGGGATTCAAGCCTTTGATGTCGATGGTCGTGTCGGTGGTATGGATGATGCCGTTGGTCGCTTCGATGGCTTTAGCGTATCCAGGCAGTTGTAAGTCGATCAGTACGTGCAGGTGTCCAGACTTTGGCGCCTGGCCCTGGGGGGACTTTACCAATGTCATTCCCGTGACCGCGACCGTGATCCGAAGAGTCTGTCCGGCAACGATGCTGGCCGGGCCGGCCACTTTGATGCTCGGACCGTTCGTGGTCAATCTGATGGTATCTATCGCATCGGTGATGCGTGTGTGTGCTCCATCTCCGAAGACCACGGTGAGGGTGTGAACACCGATGCTGAGGCCAGTGATCACCATCGGGTCGTCGGTTGTGTGCAGGATGTCATTCGACTTCGGGATCACAGCTCCTACGGGAACCGCGTCGCGGTCGATGAAAACATGAAAGTGTCCGGAAGCCCCCGATGTGTCACCGTCGGCCTTAGCTAACCGCACGCCGGCGTGCTCGACACCGAGTTCAACGGTATTGCCGGCGATCGAGTCGCCCGGTGCCGGAGATGTGATGTGAAGGTACGGCTTCGGCGCGGGTGATGGTGACGACGCCCCCGTGTCGGCGGTCGTCTTGTCTAGGCTCGCTTTATTGCAGCCAATCATGGCTACCAGGGCGACCAACATGAAAATAGTTGACTTCTTCATAGATAACCTCCGGATGCGAGCGAAGATGCAGTATCTACCCCGGGCGCGGCCGAGCACACCTGTCAACCCCGATCAAGGATCCAGAAGGCGGGCTCCAGGCGAGCAATCAACCTGGGGTGGTGGAGCAACCGCCCGACATCGGTTAGCATCGAGTCACATGACGACCAGAAAAACGCTGGCCGCTATCTGCATGGCGTGTTCCGTGCTCACGCTCATCCCAGGCGCAACCGCTCAAGCTTTACCGGCGCGTGCCTCGGTGCAGGCAGAGCACGACAGGCTCGCTGGAGAGATCGCGACCTTAGATGAGGAATACAACCTGGCGGTGATCCAGCTTTCGAAGGTTGAGAGCCAGATCCGTAACTCCGCTTCGCAGAAGGCCCAGGCCGACGCACGCGTTGCGAGCCTTAGGAAGGTCACATCTCTGCGCGCCGCCGCCGTTTACCGGGCCGGCGTGCCTGACATGCTGGTCGTGCTTCTTTCGTCCAATGATCCGGCCGACGCTCAGCGAAGATTCACAGTTCTTAGTCATATCGGTGATTGGGAATCGGGACTCGTTGATTCGCTTCGGATAGCAGGCCAGAGCGCTTCGCATGCGTCCGAGGATCTTCGTTCCGAACTCGACCGAGCCCGCAGCCTGAAGACTGCGCTGGCTGCTCATCGTGCTCAGCTCGAAACGAGAGTGCAAGCCGAACAGGCTTTGCTGAATCAGATCATCGCCGCTGAAGATGCAGCAGCGCGATCGAAACGCGCGGCTGCATCTGCGAGGCGAGTTGCTGCGCGCAGCTTTCCGACCAATCTTCCCGCTTCGGGTAACGCTCGTATCGCGGTACAGACCGCTTACGATCAGATCGGCAAACCCTACCGCTGGGGTGCGGCGGGTCCTAGCTCGTTCGATTGCTCGGGACTGATGCTTTATTCGTGGGGCAAGGCGGGAGTTTCGCTTCCACATTCCAGTCGTGAGCAATTCGCCGTTACCAAGCACGTGTCGCGTGATGCATTACAGCCTGGGGACCTGGTTTTCTTCGGATCGCCGATCCATCACGTTGGGATGTATGTCGGGAACGGCAACATGGTGCATGCTCCGGAAACCGGCGAGACGGTGCAGATAGATTCAATGGAGCGCAGAGATTACGTTGGAGCAGGCAGGCCGGGGGTCTAGTTCTTCAAGAACCTGTCGAACCATTCGATCACGATCTCGAAACGCTGAACCCGGTGCAGGGGGGCCCCCGAACGCGAAAGCTCGTGGCTCTCTCCTGGGAAGCGAACGAACTCCACTTCTTTGCCCAATGACTTGAGTGCCATGAACAGCTGTTCGCCCTGTTCGATGGGGCAACGCAGGTCCTGCTCCGAGTGCATGATCAATACCGGGGTCTTGATGTTCTTAACGTAAGTGATGGGTGACACGCGCAGGTATTCCTGGGGGTCGTCAAGGTACGAAGGTCCGAGTTCTTTTCCGAAGTACGTGGCAACGTCGGACGCGTGGGCCATGGTCAACATGTTATTGACAGCGCGCTCCGAGATGGCTGCTTTGAAGCGATCGTTGTGGGAGATTATCCACGACGTCATGTAACCCCCGTACGAACCTCCCATGACCCCGAGTCTGCCTGCGTCGATGAAGGAGAAACGCGAAACCGCTTCGTCTACGACCGCCATCAAGTCGTCGTAGTCGCATGCTCCCCAACCTGTTCCGGGGTCTTTCGTCTTGGGGCCCTTGATGGCCCGGCCCCAAGCTTCGGAGTAACCCGAAGAACCACGCGGGTTGGCATAGATCACAACGTATCCGGCCCCAGCGTACGCGTGGAACTCATCGAAGAACTTGTTGGAGTACTGTGTGAAAGGTCCGCCGTGAATATTCAATAGCGCGGGGTAGCGTTCACCTTCTTTGAAACCCGCCGGGCGAACGATCCAGGCTTCCACCTCGGTTCCATCTGACGACTTCGCTATGAAACGTTCCGGTTGGCTCAGTTCAACATCGGAAAATGTTTCTTCATCGACTCCTAGCAGAGGCTGGGGATCTGTCAGCGGGAGGTCGGTGAGTTTTGCAACGTGAACGTCCGATAGATGGGTCGGAGTTGATCTCGTAAAGACGATGTTGCCTCCCGCTATATCGAACCCGGTGACCCCTCCTGTGCCTCCGATAACTAGTTCCGGCGCAACACCATTCGATGGATCGGTGCGGTAAAGGTGCACATTGCCTGAATCTTCAGCGGCGAACCAGATCTTTGAATCGAACCAGACTGGCTCCCGAAGCGCTGGAAAAGGCTCGGCTTGCAGGTCGAGTTCGTGCGTAAGGATCGAGGTGTTCCTGGAGTTGGGATCGATGATGCCGATGCGTGAATGCCACGGTCCTTCCACGGGGTCGGGCGTCCAGGTGAAAGCGATCTTGCCGTCAGGTCCCCATGAAGCAGACGAGTAAGAAGAGTCGGTGTCGGTGATCCTTTCCGGTTCACCACCTTGTGAGCCGATCACGAAGATGTCGGAGAAAAGATCGCGATCCCATGTGTCGTGGCGCCCCGAACAGAATGCGATGCGGTCGCCGTCGGGCGACCATGAGAGGCCACCGACAGAGAATTCACCTTTGGTCAACTGCGTCGGCTCTTCGTTGGATCCGTCGGTGTTGATGACGAACAACTGCGTTGGCCGATCGATGGTCCATCCGACATTGTCGAGCCTGAAGAACGTGCGGGTTATGCGTCGCGGAGACTGATCCTTCTCCTTCTTCTTCGCGTAACGTTCTTCGTCACGGCTCCTCGCCACGAAAGCGATGCGCGACCCATCGGGCGACCAAGCGATATCGTCGAAATCTTCTTCAAGGTGAAGCAGTTCACGGGCTTCGCCCCCAGCGGTCGAAATGACCATCAGTTCGGATCCTTCATCTGAGTGATGGGCGACATATGCGAGCCAGGAGCCGTCGGGCGACCAGCGTGGTTTGCTTTCCTTGTGCTTTCCGGAAGTGAAAGGCAGGGCCGAGTCGGCGACCGCGCTTACGTCTGCCATCCAGATCTGTGGGCGGTACTCGTTTTCCTCTTGATCGATTGAAACAACGACATATGCGAAACGATTTCCATCGGGAGAAAGGCGCGGGTCTGAGGCCCAACGGAATCGATAAACATCTTCTGGAACCAGCCCGCGCATGAGGTGAAATATACCTTTTCTATATTCGGTCAGACTTCGAGCCAGCCGGGCAGATCGTCCATGAACGCACCGTCGGCACGTGCGGTTGTCGATGGGATCACCTTGCCTGGGTTCATCAGACCCCTCGGATCGAACACCTTTTTGATCGCCGAAAGCAGTGCAAGTTCCACCGACGATCTTTCATTGACCAGGAATCCCCGCTTGATGGTCCCAACCCCGTGCTCGGCCGAGACCGTTCCGCCGAGTTCGATCGCTCGATCGAAGATGGCTGCCGCGGTATCACTGACGCGACGCAAAGTAGCGGGCTCCCGGTCGGGGAAGAGAAGGCTCGGATGAAGATTGCCGTCACCTGCATGTCCGAATAGGGCGACCGACACGGAGTTCCTCGAAGCGATCTCGTGGACAGAGCGCACCATGTCGGAGATCTTGTCGATGGGCACCGCGATGTCCTCGGCGAGCCGATATGCCCTTCGCTCGATGAGCCTGAGGCCAATCGAGCGGCGAGCCTGCCAAAGAGTGTCTCGGCCACTCTGCGTCTCAGCGATCACAGTGAAGGCCCCGTGTCTTTCGACGATTCTCTTCACTTTGTTCATTTCATCGGCGACGGCATCTTCGTGATTTCCATCTTGATCGATCAGCAGAAGGCAGGCTGCGTGCGATGGGATGTCATCGGGCAGTAGGTCTTTCACGAACTCCAAACTCGTGGCATCGATCAACTCGCAAGCGGCTGGAGTGTTCCCCGACGTGAGGATGGCCGAAACTGCAGCCGCAGCCGCATCGACGGAATCGAATGCAGCCAACAGCGTTGCGCGATGGTTCGGTTGCGGCACCAAGCGCACAGTCACCTCGGTGACTATCCCGAGCGTTCCTTCAGATCCGATGAACAACTGCTGCAAGCGATATCCACCCGATCGTTTACGAACGCGTCCTCCCAAACGCAGAACGGTTGCGTCGGCTAGGACCACAACCAGACCGATCACGTATTCGGCCGTCACGCCGTATTTCAGGCAACTGGGGCCCCCAGCGTTGGTCGCAACATTGCCGCCGATCGTGCAGATCAGGGTACTTGCCGGATCCGGTGGATACATGAGTCCGTGTTCTGCGGCTTGAGCTTGGATCGCGGCAGTCATCACTCCGGCCCCCGCCGTTGCAGTTAGTGAAGGAGCATCGATGTGAAGGTCGGTCAATCGCTCGAGGCTGACGATCGCGCCCGACTCGGTCGCGACCGCTCCACCTGAAAGTCCTGTGCCTGCGCCACGAGCCGTGATCGAGATCCCTGCGGAAGCCAAGATGCCGACGACCTCAGCAACGTCCTCCGTCGACGCAGGTCTTATCACCATGCGGGGAAATTTCGTCGCGAACGTTGCGTCGTGACTGTAAGGCTCCATCTGCTCGGCGTCGGTCAGAACGTGTTCGATGCCAACGACATCGATCAAGGCCCCCGTCACGTCATCCATGCCGCGATTGTTCCATGCCTTCGCCGACAGGCGTGACGAACGGTCTTGGGGATGCATCGATGACAGACAAAGACGGGCAACCGCTTCGGCTTCGAGGTGAATTCAAGATTGGAAGTGGAGTGTTGTAGGTTAGTTTTCCTGGGTCGAAACAACACCCCACTCCATGCGGACCGGGATCCGCAAGCACAAAGAGACGTTCAGGTGCCCCTACATGTACCCCAACGTAGAACTCAGCGCCTTGCGAGAACCTCGATTTTGCAGCGAGGCCCCGTAGCCCCACCGATGCGCGAATCTGCCGTGACGAAAAGAGCCAGTTCCTCGGCCAGCGCGACGTAGGCAGCGTCGTAGGGTGTCAAGTTGCGCCGCAGCGTCCAGACCCGCGAGGCGAACTCGACGTGAGGATAACGAACGAACGGTAACTCTTGCATGTCCCGGATCGCAAGAGCAGCCCGTCGCTCATCCATATCTCCCGAAGCGACGCGGCGGCGGAAGACGGACAAAACCTCGAGGTCGACTAGATGCGGCATATGCAGCGAAGGGTCTGCCGAGAGACGCTCCCGGGCTAGGTCGCCGTCTTCGCCGTCGTCACCGAGGGCGTTAGCAAGGACCGAAGCATCGACAACGATCAGCGACGGGACCGATCGGAGCGTAGATCAGCGGCCGCTCTCTTCAACCCGACTTTCCCCCCTGAACGTCCTCCGGCGCGCAAAATGACTTCATCGACCGTGGGACGGCTGGCGAAGTCATTCAACAATGAGAGCAAGAATTCCTGCAAGGACATTCCCCGCGCAGCCGCCCTGCTTCTTAGGGTTAAGTGGGTGCTGTCTGGTAAGTCGCGGATCTGGACGCTCTTCATGCATGCATTTTAGGAGCGAGACAAGCATTTTGCAAGGGTCAGCGCGTCGGGGGCGGTGGTTTGTGCATATAAGCGCGATCAGGGTCTTAAGTTGGTGCCCTCGATAGGATTCGAAGATGTGCTGCATGTCATGTCAAGCCGCTTGGTCGAAGCGATGACCGCATCGGGGCTTCAGGTTGCGATCATCGGTGCCGGCGCTATGGGCTTTGCCCTGGCTCTTTCCTACGACCGAGCCGGACAAGACGTGGCGCTGTGCGGAACCGAGTTCGACGCCACCACCATTGAACGGCTCCTCTCAAGCCGCATCCATCCAGTCCTTGATCACCACTTGTCGGAAGCGATCGGGGTCTATTCGAAAGATGCATGGGCGAGCGCCCTTCACGATGCCGACCTTGTCGTTCTTGCGGTCGCATCGGTTGGGATCCGCTCGGTGGTAACCGATGCCTCTGCGCATCTTTCAGATAAGGCAGCATGGGTTGTTGCTACCAAAGGGTGGGACCCCGACACCGCCGAGCCCCTTTCCAAGGTGATCGCCTCGATCTCGACATTACCCATCGTCATCATGGTTGGTCCTTCATTGGCTGCTGAGATGACTGCCGGTACCCCGACAGCGTTGGTTTGTGCTTCGAATGAACTCGAGGCGGCGCGCCGGGCCGCCGAGGCAATCGGCAGTGAGACGCTCATGGCGTTTATCTCAAACGACGTGGCCGGAGTCGAGGTTGGCGCGGCGCTTAAAAATGTTCTCGCGATCGGCATCGGACTTTGCGATGGACTAGCAGAAGTCAAGGGCCGTTCGATGACCAATACGAAAGCCGCTTTGTTCTCAAGAGGCCTCGTTGAGATGAGCAAGCTGGCCGAGGCGATGGGCGGCAAGAGCGACACCGTGCTTGGCCTTTCGGGGGCTGGAGATCTTTTCGTCACGGTTCTCGGGGGCAGAAACGGAAGGTTCGGACGACTGGTCGGAACAGGTCTCGATCCGGGCAAGGCGTTCGCCGAGATGGGGACCACGGTCGAAGGATTCGACAATGCGCGCGAGGCATATGTCCTGGCGAAGAAGCATGTCCTCGATCTGCCGGTGGTCAACATGGTCTATTCGGTCTTACACGAAGGCGTATCGGCCGAAGAGGCGATATCTGCCTTGGTTGCCAACCCCGTACAACACGAGACATAAAGGCTCTACACTCGGTATGTGAAGTCTGGCCAAACGTTCGTAAAGATATGCGGGATCACGCGTCTCGCAGATGCCCGCGTTGTAGTTAGAGCGGGGGCCAATGCGATCGGGTTCGTTTTCGCACCGAGTCCCAGGCGGGTGAGTGCAACGAAGGCAGCAAGCATCGGGGCCCACATTCATCCAGCCGTCAGGAAGTTCGGCGTCTTCGTGAACGCATCGGTCGACAAGATGCTCGAAGTCATCGAGCACAGCAATGTCGATGCTGTTCAACTGCAGGGCGATGAATCCGCTGACGTCATCGCGGCGTTGAAAGACAGATTCCCCTCATTGTTCATCTCTAAGGTCGTGAACCCTGTGAACGCGCGTGCGATGAAGACTGGATCCGAGTTCCCTGCCGATGCGATCTTCTTCGATCCCAAGAACGTGAAAGACCCAACAGCATTGGTGAAGCCCATCTCAGCGGCACTGCTTAGAGCATCGACCCGCCCCGATTACGTGGTCTCGGGGGGCCTTGACCCCACCAATGTCGGGCGGTTGGTGCGCAAGCTGCATCCGTGGGGGGTGGACGTGTCGTCGGGCGTCGAGGTTGAGCCTGGCAAGAAAGACCCAGACAAGGTGCGCGCCTTCGTTCGAGCAGTTAGACAGGCAGAGGTCGCGTCGTGACCGAAGGTCTGGTGGACAGCTTCGGACGCATCGTCGACGACCTTAGGATCTCGGTTACCGATAGATGTAATTTCCGATGCGTCTATTGCATGCCCGAAGAGGGGATGGACTGGCTCCACAAGTCGAAATTGCTTTCGTTCGAAGAGATCGCTCGGGTGGCCACCGTCTTTTCTTCGCTTGGCACGAAGACGATCAGGCTGACCGGCGGTGAGCCAACATTGCGCAAGGACCTTCCGCAGTTAGTGAGTATGTTGAGACAGGCCGATCCTTCATTCAACATCGCCATGACCACCAACGGATATCTGCTCAAGCATCTTGCGCAACCTCTTGTCGACGCCGGCCTCGACCGGGTCAACGTGAGCGTCGATTCTCTTCTCAAGCATCGTTTCGCCAAGATCACCCGCAGAGATGCGCTCGATGCGGTGCACGAAGGCTTGCTCGCAGCGGCATCGGCTGGACTCTCGCCCATCAAGATCAACTGCGTTGTAGTTCGAGGTGAGAACGACGACGAGGTGGTCGATTTCGCTCGACTGGCTCGTGACACCGGGTATGAAGTGCGATTCATCGAATTCATGCCGCTCGATGCCGATCGCAATTGGGACAGAAGTAGCGTCGTGACGAAGGTCGAGATCATCGAGGCGATCGGTGAGGTGTTCGAACTCGAACCGGTTTCACGCGGCGTTGAACCTGCGAGTGTTTGGCACTTCGCCGACGGTGCCCAAGGATCGGTGGGAGTCATCCCGAGCGTATCGCAGCCCTTCTGCGACAATTGCGACCGAGTTCGGATAACCGCCGACGGTCAACTGCGCACCTGCTTGTTCTCGCTGAACGAAACCGACCTGCGGGGTTTGATCCGTAAGGGCGCATCCGACGAAGACATCGAGCAGGCGATAAGAGGTGCGGTTTGGAAGAAAGAGAAGGGCCACAAGATCAACGACCCCGACTTCGTGCGTCCGGACCGATCGATGTCGATGATCGGCGGCTGAGCACAGACCGCTTCGAAGCCCTCCTCAACGAAGCTTCATCTGAGGTCGAAACCGAAGGTCTTTTGCATCTTGTAAGGTCCCCGC
The DNA here is from genome assembly GCA_046262935.1 of Actinomycetota bacterium. GTDB lineage: Bacteria > Actinomycetota > CADDZG01 > JAHWKV01 > JAHWKV01 > JBHELT01. Next base: position 17,716 of record JBHELT010000042.1, read on the forward strand.
GTCGCGAAGCAAGAACAGCGCGGCTTGACCCTGCTGTTCATGGTGCCATCGCCGATCGCTTGAGGTCTAGGGGAATCGAGGATCTTTGGACGCATCAAGCCCATGCGATCGCGCGGCTTCGCGATGGCCACAACGTGATCGTTTCAACGGGGACGGCGAGCGGCAAGAGCCTTTGCTTCAACGTCGCCGTATTCGAACGGATCCTTGCGGATCGAAAGACGAAGGCCCTTTACCTTTATCCAACCAAAGCCCTTGCCCAAGACCAACTGCGCGCTATCAGAGCATTCGCCATCCCCGAGATCGCGGCGGCGACCTACGATGGCGACACGCCTCAAGACGAAAGGCCTTCGGTAAGGCGGTTCGCTAACATCGTTTTGTCGAATCCGGACATGCTGCACCTGGGGATACTGCCCCAGCATCAGCACTGGGCTGAGTTCTTCGGCCACCTGGAATTCATAGTCGTCGACGAAGCGCACATGCTGAAGGGAGTATTCGGCTCGCACGTCGGCTGCATCTTGCGAAGGACCCTTCGGGTTGCCAGGCACTACGGCGCCGAGCCGCGCTTCATCCTTACTTCGGCGACCATCGGCAACCCAAGATTCCTCGCCGAGACGCTCATCGGAAAGGACTTCATCGAGATAACCGAAGACGGCTCCCCGCGCGGAGAAAGGTTGTTCGCGTTCTGGAACCCACCGTTCATCGATGAACAGAATTCTCAGAGGGGCTCGACGAACTGGGAGAGTGCGCGGCTCGTCGGCGCGTTCGTGTCGAACGATGTGAGGACGCTGGCCTTCGCCAAGTCCCGCAAGGGGGCCGAGCTCATCGCGAAGTACGCGAAGCAGATGGTCCCTGTCGATAAGGAAGAAAAGATCAGGCCATACAGGGCTGGCTACCTGGCGTCGGAACGGCGCGAGATCGAACAACAGATATTCAAGGGACAGCTGCTGGGTGTGGCGGCGACAACGGCGCTTGAATTGGGCGTCGATATCGGGGGCCTTGATGCGGTGGTGATCACCGGGTTTCCGGGGACCGTAGCTCAGGTTTGGCAGCAAGCCGGGCGAGCTGGTCGTTCGTCCGATG
>JBHELT010000043.1:0-13490 GCA_046262935.1 Actinomycetota bacterium
ACCTCTTCTGGCGGCGCTGGACTCGATTTAGATCCCTCCGCGACGCAAGCAGCAAGCATCGAGGGACAGCCGACTCCCGCATTCATCGCAGTCAAGGGACTGAAAGACGGAACATTGCTAGTCGGTGGTTCGGGTGGAGCGGTCCTGCAAAAGACCACTAGCGGGTTCGATGCTGCAGCATCGCTGGATGACGGCGCAACGATCCTTGACCTCGACGGAGCAAGGGCCAGCAATGGCCAGCTGCACATCTTTGCATCCGTAAGCCGCGACCCGGCTAAGTTCCAAGGCACCAAGGTTGGGGCTACCGAGTCGGTTCTGATGTTTTTCGATGGATCACGCTGGAAGGACATCCAACACGACGACAGGCAAACCACCACCCAGGCGCAGACACAAGATCAGAATGGCAACCACCCTGTGATCGATACAGGGGCTCGCGCTGACCCGATCTTCTCGGTAGCCATGGAACCAGGAGGAAATACCGGCTGGGGAGTTGGCGGCACAGCCACGCGGCTCTTGGACGAAGAGCACCATATCTCGGGCACACCAACCGGTTCGGTCTATCGCATCGACTTGGCAGGCGACGCTCAACCTCCATTCGACAAAGCAGATCCGGTTACGCCTGTTCCGGGAGCGTTCTCTTTTGCTTTCATCGCCGACACCGGTTGCGGGTTCGGCCCTTGCAGCGTTGGAGTGGGAAGCGGCATGACCGCCGACGAGGTACTGCTTAAGGCCCGCGATGACATCAACCGATACGCGGCACTTCCAAGCGGGCCGAAGTTCGTGGTATTTGGCGGCAACCTGCGCGCTGTTGGGATAGAGGAAGACCTTGCTTCATTCAAGGGATACATCCGCGGGTTTCATATCCCAGTGTTCTCCGCCATCGGCCAAAGCGATTTGTTGTCTGTTTCGTCGGGCGCAGCAGGTCTTTTGCCTGACGTATCGAATCAGAACCTGAACAACGTTTTTGACCCATCGAGCGCGAAGGGTCAGGTGGTCGGATCGAACAGGTTCTACGAGAAGGTGTTCTCGGATGAGACACCGCCATGGGGAACGACAGGCTCTGGCAACTCCCATCTGTGCGGCGGCGATTGCACAACGATCTTCAAAGACTCTGGCAACATCGGCGTAAGTCCGACCATCGGAAAGGCTCGGACTCACTACGCCTTCGACTTCTCGCCCGCTGGCAAACCGCTGGCGCGCTTCGTTGTTCTGGACACCAGCGACAAGCAGTTCACCAAAGGCGCTGCACTCAATCAGAACCCGCAAGGCGAGGATCAGCCGAGTTGGTTCGCATCCATCATGGCCAACGCGCTTGCACAGAGCCCACCCTTACCGGTCATCGTTGTTTCGAACGTTCCAACTCAGAACCCATCGCTGACAGTCAAACAGAGCCGAACTGGGATGATGACCGATGGTGCAACGCTCGAGTCGGCGGCGGCAGCAGCCTCGGCGATATTTAGCGGATCAGTTAGAACCAACTCCGTCTACTACGTACCAGACGCACAGTCGCCCGTTCGGGTTCCATACTTCGTTCTCGGCAGCGGAGGCTCACCGATAGGTGGGAACTTCAACCCGGTACCAACCGACGGCCACTATCACGCTTGGCACCTGGTCAATGTAGACACCTCGGCGGTCAATATCTTGAATCCGAGAGCAGCCGTGAACGTCACCACCGTACCCGTTATCGAGTCGGTTGCTCTCAGTGCGCCGCAGGGCCTGAGTGTTCCTGGAGGAAACACGCTTGCCTTCGCGGCCATGGCCAGAGGCGTTGAAGGCGGCGGGCCTCCTGACCATCCAGAACAATCTCAACGGATGTATCTCGACTTCCCGTGGGATGACCAGTGCAGCGGAGGCGATATCGGCCCCCACTACGGACAATGCGTCCAGATCGGGACCATGACTCCCGACTACCACTTCATCAGCGAAGACGAGAGGTTTGCGGTATTCGTGAAGAAGGGCCCGGCCCCAGGTCTTCCTCTAGTTATCGATACGCCGCAGGGCAAGAGGCTGGTCAAAGACGACCAGAGCAGTTTGCTCTGCACATTGAAATACGGAACCGTTTTCGTGAGGATCGTTTCGGGCCTTCATCAGATGCGGATGCCCGTTTCGATCGGTCCTGGCACGGGACCATGCGTCGACTACCCGATCTTGAAGCCTCCCCCTGGGATCATCCAGAAGCTGCCTTTGATCGCAGTGCCGATCCAGGCGCAGGTCCAGCAATCTGCTTTGCGTATCCCATTTCACCCGCCTTTGTTGCCCGACCCGCTCGTCGTTGTGCTTCCCCCCGCACCCGGTCCGATAGCTGCGCCTGCCCCACCTGCGAGTGCCGCCGGGTCCCGCAAAGAAGAGGAAGAAGCGGAATTCGAACAGCAAGGCGAGGAAGAGACCTCTGCATCATTCACCGCAATCCACCACCGCAGCAGGTATGCGGGCAGTACGGCACCTGTGATGCTGGCGGGTTTTGGGGCGGTCGTTTTGGGAATGTTGTCCGCAATGGTCCTATCTCAGTTCTTCCGCAAGCCCTCCTTCAGCCCGATATACGCTCGACAACGTAGCCCCTAATCGCGATCACAAGCAGGAATTTGCCGACCCAACGTCGAATCATTCAGTACACATGACCAAGTACAGCGAAAAGACGCGCCTGTTGGCGATGGCCGTCGTCCTTGCTTTGATGATGACCATCCCGGTTGCCGGCACCGCATCGGTTCCCGGCGATCCTTGTCAAGGCCCTCAGGGGATCGGCGGTATGGGATCGCGCGCTCAACTGCCAGTGCAATTGAATCTTTTCATCCCGTCCTACTACCAAACATGCCCGGCGGCCTCGGGAAGCGTTTCTTACCAAGCCGCCAGCGATTCGGCGGCGGCGACCGCCATCCAGCAACACAGCCAGGGTTCGGACCCCGACAACTTCCCCTGGGTCTCGTATTCCAGCGATCTGCCGTTGTCGATCGACGAGTACTCGTACTCGTTCGTGGATGTTTCGCATGTGATAAGCAAACCCGCACCCGATTCGAACATCAACCACCTACCGGTGATGCTCAACGGGTTCGCGATCGGATACAACTTGAGCGGCTGCAGCACTTCGCCAGTACAGCTGACCAGTCAGGACCTTGCAACGATCTACAGCGGCTCGATAACGCGCTGGAGTCAATTGGTGGACAACCCACAATTGGCCACGTGTCCATTGTCGATCCGAGTCTCAGCCCGATTGGATGAAGCCGCGTCGAGCGTGGTCCTCAAAGACTTCATGTCGACCTCGCTTCCAACATTCGACATCTACAAGCAGAAGAAACTAAATACCGTATGGCCGACCACAGTGACGATCGGATGCCTCGGAACCGGAGAGGCAGGCATGGGCTCATGCTTGCTGACACCGGGAACCATCGGGTACCTCGAATACCGCGAGGCTAAATCGCGCAATATACCAACCGCAAAGGTCGTCAATTCCAGCAACGTTGCGTTCTCTCCCGCATCGAGCAGTTCACTCGGGTGGCCGGACAACTGCGAACTGGCTGCCAGTGCGGCTACACCTCCGTTTTCAACGAGCGACCCTTCATGGATCACGTACACACTGACTACGGCCCGCGATGGTTACCCGCTATGCGCCTACTCATACCAGTTGGTATTCACCGACCTTTCACGCAGCTACGGAAATGCCATGACCAGCGGCCGTGCACGCAATCTCGCGGACTACTTGCACTCCGAGTTGACCGACCAGGTTCAGGCATCTCTTCCTCAATACGGTTACGCATACGTTCCGGTTTCGGTGCGAGACACGGTTAGAGCGGGGATCGACGGGCTTAACCTGTAAAGTTCAGGGCCAAAACCGCTAGGCTTTCGCGCTAGTGAGTAAACGCAAGTGGGTCTTATATATCGCCGCTTCGGTCATCGTCGCCGGCGCCATTACCTACCTTTCGTTCTTAGCTGCCCGGTCTTCGTCATCTTCGCAGCGCGCAAGATCGTTGTCGGCTCGAAGAGACATCGTGCAGGCTCAAGCGGACAGTATGGGTAACTGGTTTCGCTCCGCCAATCTTGACCTTCAACTCTGTGCCCGGTCGTTGGAGCCGTGGGCAGGCAATGGACAACAGACCGCCGCCGCGAGAGCCGTTTTGGACAGAGCCATCGCGACGTCACAACAGGCCGATGACCTGTTGTACGTCGTGGATCGGCATCATATTGTGGTGGCCGCTTCGAGTGGGGGCCCGGCTCTGGTGGGCTCTTCTCGAAACGGCGATCACATCGAAAGGGCTTTGTCGGGGTCAGGCGGGTTCTCGGGGATCCTCACCGATCCAACGGAGCACACGAAAGTTGTCGCATTCACGATCGCCCTTCACGACGCGTCCGGCAAAGTAACCGGAGCATTGATCGGAACGACCAAAGCGCAAGACGGCTCGCTTAGTAGGGCATTCGATGACATAAGCAACCCCAAGAACACCGATGTCTCGTTAGTGGATCACACCGGCCAGGCAATAGGGGTCAATAAGCGACCGGCAGCAGCCTCGGATCAGGTGAGGCACGCGGTTGAACTTTCAAAACTGTCAAAGGTCGCAGTAGCCCAATACAAAGGTGACGGCAAGGTATCGATCGTCGCCGCCTTCGCGTCACTGAACGACGGATGGGTGATCGTCGATGTCGAGCCTGCAGCGATCTTCTTCAAAGATGAAGAGCGGCCCGCAGCGGTGTCGGCTCTGGTCGTAGCCCTGACACTTGCGATCGCTATGATCGCCATCTGGCTCACATTCGCCCTATACGTCAAGGCTAGCCGCCGGGCTGACGCCGCCAAACGCACATTGCTGGCACTCGCGGGGCACGAACTTCGCACGCCTGTCGCAGTGGTACGGGGCTACAGCCAAACTCTGGTACGCAACTGGGAAAGGGTCCCAGACGAGCAGAGGCGCACCATGGTCACAACCCTTTACCGGCATTCCCGCAGCCTTGAGCACCTGATCGAACGGTTGCTAACGGGCGCTCAACTGGACGCTGGCCTCGCTTCGGCCGTAACGATCCGAGAAACCGACATCGCCGCTTCGCTCGTGGAGATCGTTGCCCAGGCCCAGGCCCTGGCCCCGATCCATACCATCAGCCTGTCCGCCGATGGCCCGCTGACAGCGGAAGTCGATGCAAAGACTTTCGATCTGGCGATATCTCACCTGATCGAAAACGCCATGAAGTTCTCCCCCGATGGCGGTGACGTTTGCGTGAGCGCGGCCAAGCGCGGTGGGCGGATCGAGATAATCATCGAGGACGAGGGCGTTGGGCTACCAGCCGACATATCGGGCATATTCGATCGGTTCAGTCAGTCTGAAGCAGTCGATACGCGTATATATGAGGAGGGCGGACTGGGCCTTGGCCTGTTCATAACCAAGACCCACATCACGCGCATGGGTGGTTCGATCAAGGCCGAGCGACGGCAACCCAAGGGCGCGCGCTTCGTGGTCACCCTCAAAGGTGCTTGATGCCTCCCCCGTTAGGACTAGTTACTAGTTAGCCTCCTTTTAGTCACAAGGTGCCATGCGGATGGACGCTATGGGTGACGATTAATAACTTTGCGTGCATCACGGGCAAAGATAATCAGGAGGCAACAAGATGAGAAACAGCAGAGCAGGTCTTCTTCTCACAGTCGTGGTCGTGGGGTGTCTGTTGGCAACTCCCTTCGCTGCATCGGCAGTAACTACTTCAGCGACAGACGTTGGGGTAACGGCCGGCGTTCTTGCCGCTGGGGTGTCGAGCAGGGCGATCGTTGGGACACCAACCGTCACGCCGCTGGCCCTTCCTGCTAACGCCACCAACACCACGCTAACGGGAACGATGGCCGTCACCGTTGCAGAGATCGCGATGACCGGTTCTGCTTCTTGGTCAGTCACCGCTCAGCTGAAGAACGACTTCACCGGACCGAGCGGCGCCACGATAGCCTCGAGCGCACTTCACCTGGCTCCATCCTCACCGACGGTCGTGGGGCTCGCCAGCGGTGTCAGTGCCGCTGCGGGATCCGCGGGTGCCCTGACCAAAGCCAGCAGCGGCGGCACTGCCGTCACTCTGTTCAGTGTCTCCGGTGAGAGCACGGCCGGGCTATACGATGGAACCTATACCGGTAACGGGGCCCTGACCCTCACGGTCCCCAACGGTTCGACAGCGGGCACATACACGTCAACCATGACGGTGACGCTGACATACTGATCGCTGATGAACCGAACTCAAAGATCTAATTGCATCGCCGCCCTCGTGGCGGCGATGCTTTGTTTTCCTCTTACCTTCGCGTTCGCCGTCAGCAGCACCGATAGTCCTTCGGCCAGCATCCTGCCGGCCAGTAGCCATCGGACCGATCCGAACGGCGGTCAGTGGTTCGTCATGGCGTTAGGGCCTGGCGAGGAGGGCCGAAGCGAAGCGATCATCACGAATCCCGGCGACGATCCCCTTCACGTCAAACTTTATCTGCGTGACCTTCATTTCAATGCCGACGGCGACGCAACAGTCAACGACTTACAGCAATCCGATGTCGGGTCTTGGGGACGCTTCGCTAACGGCGAAGCCGACATACCGCCGCGTTCTTCGATCAATGAGTCATTCATCGTTGATGTACCTTCCAACGCCGACCCGGGTGACCACATCGGAGCTGTTGTCGCAGAGTCTCAACCGCAACGACGACAACTGACCGCTAATGGCAATCTCGACGTGATAAAACGCGTCGCAGTCAGGCTTTACGTAACATTGCCTGGCGATGCCATCAGATCTTTCGAGATCGACAAGTTCCAAACAGCGAGCGATTCACCCTGGTTCATTTCTCGATTGACCACGACCACCAAACTCATCAACACAGGGCGAGTGAGGCTTCATCCAAAAGTGCGTGTGTCAGGGACGCCTGCCCAGGGTCCCGACCTATTACTTTCCAAGTCAAGTGAAAAGTACATCAACGATGTCCATGTCCCATGGTATGGCGGCCCAGTCGCGATGCAAGTATTGGCAACCGCCGATGGGGGGCTGATCCGCAAGGTAGATAAGACGGTTTTCATCTTTCAGTGGCTCGTGATCGTTGGCCTGCTAGCCTCCATCGCAGTCGGAGTCGTAGCCCGGCGTTGGTGGCGCCGGCGGGTTGGCAGGATGGCCGCCCTTCAATCGGATATCAGACGTCTCGAAACACTGATCTCGCACCAGCAGCCTGGCATCGTTGACGCCACAGTCGATCCTTTAGACGAGGAAACACACGCGATCTTGGGGGCTCTCAAGAGGGCGAGAAGGAGCGGCTCGAAGGACTCGGCTGAACGCCTTGTACTTGCTCTTCACGAACTTACCCATCAGGCATTGGACGAGATCATGGAATCCCTTCAGTCCCCAACGGACGAGCGGCGAGGGGACCTGATCAAGGCGGCCAGCGAGTACGGCCCGATCGCTCTGGCGAGCAAGTTCCAAGCGCGACTTCCCCATGACGTAGCTGAGGAACTGATCGCGGCCAGCGCCATGTCTGCAAAACCCGACGCGCAGGTTGAGACCAAGAGGGTGCGAACAGCTTCGGCTTCTACGGGACCGCCTAAACCTAAGGCGAAGCCAGCCCGCAACTCGGATACCACCTTGCCTCCGGCAAGGGCCAAACGAAAGACATCTGCCCCGGTCCACGCACGCCAAACCCAACAGGACGGCACGAAAAGGCCGCGAAACTCAGGACCCAAGAACGAAAAACCGCCACCCAAGAAGAAGTAGCCCGGGCGTCCGTAGTGACCCGGAAGCCATAATGACTAGGTGAAACGCTGGTCTTTATCGACGAGATGGAAATGGCTCGCAGCAGCCGCGACGATCAGCGCGTCCATATTCTTCATGTTGCCGGGCCAGCCAGCTAACACCGCACCGCATTCGAACGGCATCGCTAAGGTCCTCGATCCGAGCGAAACGGTCCCCGAAGCCAACCCCATCGTCACCGAGAACCAACAACAAGGCACTACGGCATGGCGCATAAGCGGCCCGAGCGGCCACAACCTCGAAGGGTTCGCATCATCGGTCAGCGCAGTTCCCGACTCAACCCTTGACGTTTATGTCTCCAGCAACTACGAAACGTACTCCGTTTTAGTTTTCAGGCTCGGTTGGTATCGAGGCCATGGTGGGAGGCTCTTGTGGCGCAGAGCATCGCTTCAAGGTCATCGCCAGGCGCCGCAACGATTCGACACAAGCACCCATATGGTTGAAGTGCGCTGGTCGAAGAGTTTCTCGGTCCCCGTCGGCGCAGACTGGACGACCGGATATTACGTGATCGCGCTTCGGGGCCCGGAGGGCCGTGGAAGCTACATCCCGTTCATAGTCAAAGAGGCAAGCCGCAAGGCACCTTTGCTAGCGCAGGCTTCGGTCACAACCTGGCAGGCCTACAACGCATGGGGCGGCACCAGCCTCTACAACGGGACCCTTCCTTGGGGCCAACACCACCATGGATTGCGCGCCGACGTCGTGTCGTTCGATCGGCCTTACGCGACGGGCAATGGTGCTGGCAACCTGTTCACGTACGAGTTCGCCTACGTTTCTTGGTTGGAAGCGCACGGTTTCGACGTCGGCTACACAACCGACATCGACACTCATACCGATCCGCAGACTCTCAAAGGTCGCAAGGCGTTCCTGTCGTTAGGACACGATGAATACTGGTCGAGCGCGATGCGATCCAACTTGGAAGCGGCCCTAGGCTCAGGCGTAAGCGCTGCCTTCTTAGGAGCCAACGACATCTATCGTCACATCCGATTGGAGCCGTCTTGGGTTGGACCGAACCGCCATGAGGTCAACTATCGAAGCACCGCCGATCCGCTTTCGGCCAAGGACCCGCGTGAAACTACGGTCCAGTGGAGAGACTCGCCGGTCAACCAACCGGAAGACGCGATCTTGGGCGAGATGTATGAATGCAATCCAGTTCACGCTGACCTAGTGGTGAACGACACGGTCGGATGGCTTTTCGAGGGAACCGGGCTGAGGAAAGGCGACCACATCAAAGGATTGGTAGGAAAGGAATATGACAAGGTGTTCCACAAGCATCCCGGCGATCGATCATCGACCTTGGTATTCAAGTCGCCGCTTACTTGTGGCGGCAAGGCATCAGAACAAGACTCGGTGCTGAGGGTCATCTCTTCAGGAGCAATCGTCTTCGATGCAGGGGACCTGACGTTCGCGTGCGCGTTCTCTGGCTGCCCAAGCTCCCCTGCCGACGAGCGCATCCAACGGTTGATCCACAATCTGCTCGACCACCTCCTCGGCGACCGAACGTCGGCTTCGCCCGGTCAACCCAGCGCTGCTAAAGGATCAATCGCGAAACCATAAGCAGCAGAGCACGAACTGGCACGACCATAACCAAACCGATGGCAAAGCCGACGAGGCAGATCCAAAGTTTGCTGTTCTTTCCAAGACGCCGGCTGCGCAAGAGCGGAGTCATCGCAACCCCGACAGCCAATAGAGCAACCGAACCGAGAACGGTCCCCATGGCGCGTTCAGTCTCGGTTTCGGTGATGGCAAGTCCCGAAACGAAAGTGTTGCCCTTTTTGACCGCGGCTTTGCCCTGTTTCTTGGCGATCTTGGGGTCGATGCCGCTCGCGAAGTCCATCAAGAAGATGAGCACGATCACCGCGAGGGAGAATGCGGCTACGCTCAAGACCAGCAGGCGCAGGCCGCTCCAACGACGTTTTTTGGGTCGAGTGCCTTGGGTAGTCATCTCAGCTCGGGGGGCGGGACTCGAACCCGCAACCTGGGTCTTCCTTAACTTGTCTCATGTGTCCTCGTGAAGTCAGGCTCGGTTCGTGGGACGGTGTTATCAAGTGTCAGCATCCGATGTTCTGCATCGCAATTGATTCACTCAGGTAGCTAGCTCCCCGCAGTTAAGCTTTGATGTCGCTGAACAGCGGTCAAGACCCCTTAGGCGCAAAAAATATCGTCAGTTGGCAAGTCCGGGCTAATCTCGAACGAAAGACTTTCGATGGTTGCATTTGCCGAGAGTGCCGCGGATCCGGAACCACCCAACGGAATCCCAAGAACTCCGCTCATGGCGCCGCGCACCCAAATGGTCCCAGCCGGCACGGGCTTCAGGGTGCCCGATTCACAGTTACCCCAGACAACGCGTATCGTCAGTTCCGAATAATTCGGCTGGCTTCCTGAGCGAAAAACTTCCAAGGAGTTCGTTCGCGACTGCCCGACCTGAGTGTCACCCCAGAACGAACAAGAGGGGCACTGGGCTTCTTTCACTTCGCTGTCCAGTTGCACGTACCCCCAACTGCATGTGGCAGTTGGCCCACAAGGTAACCCATCCTCCTGCGTAAAAGTGGCCTGGTTTAGGCGGAGTCTCATGGTGTAGGTGATATACCCGGCTGGCGCACGAAGCTCATGCAGGAAGGAAACGCCTGAGACTGCGTCAGACCAAGCGCCTGTTGGAGCGACAAGACTTGCATCCAAAAGCCTGGGAGTGGAGGCAGACAATTGAACGGACACTGAGCCGTTTAGGTCTGCGGAGCCGGTATGGCCACAGGAACCCAGCCACGAATCACATCCGCCAGTCGTGGTTGTCGTTTGCGGTTGGAGATCCATAGGGTCGGCAATGGCCCTCGGCATCAGTATGAGTGTGACCGGGAATGCAAGGGCAACTGCACAAGCACGTCTAAAATTCATGCTTAACACTTCGACGCATGAAGACGATTGTCCTGCCTGAACCTGAACAAACTGACCAAAAGTCGGATGCCACCGTTTTGCGAGCGACCCCTCTGGCGGCTCTTCGGAAGATTCGGACATTTCACGCGGTTGCAGGAATGTGTACGTTCAGCGGCGACCCCTCTTCCTAGGGCGGATGTCCCTCAGAGCACCGCTCTCGTAGATAAAAAGGCACTTCTACCTCTAGCAAGATCCCATAGCCGGATTCGTGCGCCTGCTCATTTGCTAGCTCGGGGGGCGGGACTCGAACCCGCAACCTATTGATTAACAGTCAACCGCGCTGCCAATTGCGCCACCCCCGAAGGGCCCAACAACAATAGCATCGACAACCTTGCGAAAGGGCGTCTAGAGTCCCTTCCGGGCGCTTGTGATTGGCTTGCCTGGTGTGAGGGAATAATGCGAGAGACATGCCCAACTCGGGCAAGGATAGGAGACAGCGATGGGGTTCAAGACAGGATTGGTTGTAGGACTCGGGATCGGCTATGTCAAGGGTGCCAAGGCCGGCTATGAAAGATACGAAACCATCAAGCGCAATTGGAACAAACTACAGTCGACCGAGGCCTATCAGAGGTTCTCACGCAAGGCTGAAGCGGCCATCGGGCTGGGGGTGGAGCGAGGAAAAGCCATGGCGATGGACCGGTTCAATCAGGCAACCACCAAGATGAAGCACCCAGTTGGGGCTGCCCGTTCAGTTAACGGAGATCCCGATTATTCGAGGTAGTCGCGCAGTTTCTGAGAGCGTGAAGGGTGACGCAATTTAGATAACGTCTTGGACTCGATCTGCCTTATGCGCTCGCGCGTCACACCGAACTCTTTGCCAACTTCTTCGAGCGTGCGAGGCGTTCCGTCGTGAAGACCGAATCGCAGCTCGATGACTTTCTTCTCGCGTTCGCTCAACGTATGAAGAACACTTTCGAGTTGCTCTTGAAGAAGGATGAACGAAGCAGCGTCGAGCGGAATGATCGCATCGGAATCTTCGATGAAGTCCCCTAGGTGCGAATCTTCTTCTTCGCCGATCGGAGTTTCTAAAGATACGGGCTCTTGTGACACCTTCATGATCTCTCGTACTTTTTCGGCGGTGATCTCCATCTGCTCTGCGATCTCTTCGGCCAGAGGTTCACGGTTCAGGTCTTGCATCAACTGACGTTGGATGCGAAGCAGTTTGTTGATGGTCTCCACCATGTGCACCGGGATGCGGATGGTGCGCGCTTGGTCGGCGATGGCCCTGGTGATGGCCTGACGGATCCACCAAGTCGCATAAGTCGAAAACTTATAACCCTTCTTGTAATCGAACTTCTCGACTGCTCTGATGAGGCCGAGGTTTCCTTCTTGGATCAGATCCAGGAACATCATGCCGCGGCCCACGTATCGCTTGGCGATCGAAACCACAAGACGCAGGTTGGCCTCGACGAGTTTGCGTTTGGCAAGCAGGCCATCGCGCTCGACGCGGCGGGCTATCTCACGGGCGCGCTCGGGGGTCATCTTGCCAGGGCCAGTCTCGACCCGGGAGCGAACCGCCCAACCTTCGATGCTCGGGATGTCGAACTTCGAATGTCCGGCGAGCATGGCCTCGGCCCACAGTCCGGCCTCGATGCGCATTGCAAGATCGACTTCCTGTTCGGCCGTCAACAGCGGAACCTTGCCGATCTCTTTGAGATACATCCGCACCGGATCGTTGGTGGGAGCCTTCAAAAGCTCGGCGTCGCGCCTGAAGTCTTCGAGTTCCTCGCCGCCAGTCCCAGGCTCGCGCTCAACCACTTCGATGCTTTGTTCGGCGATGAGCGAGTACACGCCATCGACCTGTTCGGCCGACAGATCAAGGTTGCCAAGCGAATCGGCGATCTCGTCGGCGGTGAGCCATCCCTTCTCTTTACCGCGCGAGATCAGCTCTTTCACATCGTCTATCTGCGTGTCTTTCGCCATGGGCCCCCTACCTTTGATCGAACTTGCGGCGCATCTCGTCGAGACGCATCAATTCTTCGAAAAGCGAGTCGTATTCCTGGGCCTCGACCTGCGGATCGAGCCGTTCGAGTTTAGACCGTAATGTACCGATTCGCCGTTGAAGCCGGAATTCCTCTAAGCGCCTGAAAACTTCCTCTGCATCTACTGTTACCGGTGCCGTTAAGGCGAGTTCTGCGGCCAGACTTCGGGTTGCCTCATCGGGCAACCTGTCCATCAATGCCCGCATCTGTTCTGTATCGACCAATGTCTTCAGCGCATTGAGCAATGCGATGTGTTCGTTCTGAGTGAAGTGTTCTTCTGTCAGCCAAGAAAGGGTCTCGTCGAGCAGGCTCGGCGAGGTCATCAGCAACGACAGAGCTTCACGCTCCGCCCGCAAATGGCCGGGGATCCGCGACACGCGCGGCCCCATCTCGGTCCTGTCGGGCGGTGCGGACCCTTGCGCGATCTCGAGTTGGACCTCGCGCGGATCGACTCCGATACGCGCTGCCACCCAAAACCCGTGCTCGCTTCTTGCCACTCGATTGGGCTCTAGCGCGAGTTTGGCCGCAACTGCTCGCACTGCTTTCGCTTTGCCAACTGCGGTGTCGAGTCGGTGGCGTTCTATCTCTCTTTCCAGAACGAATCGCATGAGCGGCTGGGCATCGTCGAGCATCTGCTGCGCTGCCTCGGCCCCCTCGGTCAGAGCGACATCGGCTGGGTCTTTGCCCGCGGGAACCGGAGCAACTAGTACCTCGAGTCCGATCCGTTCGTGCAGTCCGAATCCCCTTTCCGATGCAACGACGCCGGCGGCGTCGGCGTCGAATGCAAGAACGACTCGTTCACAGAAGCGTTTCAGAAGAACGAAATGTTCTTCGCCGAGAGCCGTTCCA
>JBHELT010000044.1:0-62086 GCA_046262935.1 Actinomycetota bacterium
GGCTTGGGCGGGCTGATCGGAAGCTACGACCGCGGCGGGAATAGGTGTATCTGCCGGTTCAACAGGTGCAGGAGGCGCTTGCTGGGCCGGTTCTGCGGAGGTCGCCGATTCGGGGGCCGGGGCCGGTTCTGCGGACGTGGCCTGGGCCGAGTCGGGGGCCGAACTCGCTGGCGCTGAGCCCCCTTCTTTCTCGAGTTTCGCCCGCCACGCCTGCTGTGGATCGATCGGCAGGCCCTGCTTCGCCCTCATCTCAGCGGCCTTCGACCTTGCTTCGGCAACGCGAGGGTCAGAACCTTTGGCAAGCTCTTCTTCGAGGATCTTCTGCTTCACCGCCTCGGGACTGTCACTCATCAGCCGGTTCCCCCTTTCACTCCGGCGCAGGTTAGATGGCCAAGGTATGCCGCAAGATCGGAAAGTTCCTGATCGCTCAAGGATCCGTATGAAGGCATGTTCGAAGCGGCCACTTCGGAGCGAGGTGAACGAAGGTGCTTCCTTATCTTGGGGATCGAAAGCCGGCTCCCAACGCAGGCGAGGTCGGGCCCGATCCTTGCCATCGCGAACTCAGAAGGTGCATCGCGAACCGCACGGTCGGCGGTCGTGACTTCACCAAGTCCTACATCGTTGGAAACAGCACGCACTTGCATGGTGTGGCAATAAACGCAGCCCTCTTGGTCGTAAACAGATTTGCCCGACAGCCCCGTGATGGAATAAGGCGCCGACTTGGGTCCGAACTTGAGCGCAGATGGGTCGAGCATAGGGACGGCATAAGCGACGGCGATGCCGATCAACGCCATGGCCATGATCGCCGCGAATACCACGAGGTGCATCTTCGACGACAGGCGGGCCTTGAGGTCCGCGGAAGTCATCATGCGTGCACCTTAGCTGGGATGACGATCTCGACTGGTCTTAGGTCCCCAGAGGTTGTCGTGCGCACGAGGTCGATGGCGAACATCCATTGAGCGATCGCAAAGAGGATGGCACCCAGGGCCTGAAAGGTTCGCAGCCTCGTGACCGAGACGAGCACGACGTCGAAAGCGTGACCGAACGACATCGGAGTTTGAGCGGCTACACCAGCATTGAAGACTGCAGCCGAGATGACCGCAGCGATCATCGAAGCGAAGCAGAAGATCGACACCCCGGCGACAACGAGCCAGGTTTCGGTTGTAAGTCTTGGCCCCTTCACCCATCTTCGGCCGAGGATCCTGGGCATCGCATGGGTGATGGTCCCCATCGACCAAAGCGTGAAGGCTCCAAGGATCAACATCCAGATCTGTGCCGTACCCCACTCGGTTGTCCCCAAGGATCTTGCCACCGAACGGAGTGATCCAAAAACACCGGCTGCCACTGCCACCGTGAAGAAGAGCGCGCCTGCCACCATGAACTTCACCGAGGGATTGGTGACCACCTTGTCCCAGGCCCCCCTCACCGTACCGAAGATGCTGATCAACAGTGCGGCCGCCGGAAGCAGAAGCCCTATCGCGGCCGCTATAGAAAGAGTCTGAAGCCAGTCCGGGGCAGGGCCTAGCACCTGGCGCGAGCCCCCAGCGAGGGGGCCGATGAAAGCGAGCGACCAGAAGCCAACCTGAGCAAGGCGATGGGAATACAAAGGCATGCCTGTCGCCCTCGGGACCACGTAATAGACGACCCCGAAGCCAACCATCGCGAACCAAAGCAGAAGGACGGCATTCAAGGAAAAGAGGTCCGCGATGGAGTCGGGCAGGCCAGTTAGCGACGGTAATCGACCAAGGATGATGGCCAATGGAACCCATATGGCCGCCGCGGCGAAATGAAGCGTCGAAACGTACAGGTCCGAAGCGCTACGATCGGCGATGGTCCGAAGAACGTTCATGGCGACCGAAAGGCTCGCAACCAGAACGAGTATCCAAAGGTAGACCGGAAGTTCCGAGAAGGCATGGCCCTGAACCCCTCCGAAAAGGTTAACCACGGTTCCAAGGACAACCGCCACATTGAGTAGTCCGGCAGCGACGAGCCCCCCGGCCTCTGACTTCAAACGCGCCCCCGTGACCCGGGGAAGCACGTAGAACATGGCACCGATAGTCGACAGACCAAGCCAGCCGAATTCCAACGAGACCGTTGAGGCGGCCCTTACCCGCGGATACGACAACAGGCGCGTCGCAAGCAATTCCGGGCGCGCCAGCTTCAGAGCCGCAAGGGCGAAACCGAATGCCCCGATCACCAGCCAGAAAACTGCGGAGTAGAAAAACCCCCTGGCCGCACGATCGGATCCGTCAGAAACCACGGCGCGTGTTTACCACGTTATTGCCCTCCAACCCAAACCTATCCGTAAAGATCGTCCTACATGTCGGTTATTCCAAGTCTGCAGGCACCAAATAACGCTAGATATTCTTCTGCCTGAAAGAGGATTCCTGAATTCGCCGTAGAACTCTTCTTCGCCGTAGAACTCTTCATGGGGGCCAAGAAATCGGGAACACGAGCTGGGAGGCTGCGATGATGATTGAGAAGGAAATTGTGCCCGCGGGGTCTGTTTCACGACAATTGCGCTTTATTGCCCTCTTATTAGTAATTGGATTCGTAATGCCGGCGTGCCCACCGACGGTCGACCCGGGTGTTGAGGGGGATAAGACCCGTCAGGGTTGTTCCGTATCACCGGATGGAACGGTTTACATTTGCCCTAGTCCCACTTAATATCGCCACTACTCAAACCGGATCGCTTCGGTTGGTTTGAGGGATACCGTTCGCATCGTCGCCGCTACCGAGCTGGCGAGGCTGATACCCAATGCCAGGATGCCAATCGCCGGGGCCCACACAAGCGGATAAGCAGTTAAGGAAGAAATGCCAAGTTCAGCCTCAACGCCCACAGTTGCGACGCGCGCTATCAGGACTCCGAGCGGTACCGACAGCAGAAATGCCGTTGCCCCGACAAAACATGCTTCGCCAAGGACGATTCCGACGAACTGGAATGTGCTTACCCCTAGGGATCTGAGGACGCCGATCTCGCGTCTGCGTTCGTACACGGTGATCAGGGCAGTATTGGCCAGAGCCAGTGCACCGCCCGTAGAGGTCAGGAGCACGAGCGCAAAGAACACCCGAGTGCTCTTCTCTAAGTCTGTGCGTGCCTGTGCTTTGATACCAGAAGCGGTCTGTACTTGAAACTCGTACTTACGGCCTAGGGACTCTCGTAGCTTCTTCTTAAGAGCATCCTGATTAAACCCACCCGACATCTTGATTTGGTATGCATTTGGGAGTCGGCTTGCTTGTTCTGATGAGCGTTGCACTACGACAGCGGGTCCCGCGAATGCCTTGAAGATGGCGGTGACACGGAATTGTTTCGTCGAACCGTCCGCATTGATGCGTATCGGATCCCCCATCGAAAGGTTGAGTGATCGAGCGAAGGTATTGGCGAGGAGGATGCCACGTCCGGATGCAAGGCCCTTTCGAGCGATCCCGTCAGTACCGCTCTCCCATGCGAAACCAGCTACTCTCAGATATTCCTCGAAATCAACAGCCATACCCAGCGGTCTGAGCGAGCGACGGCCTGTCTCTGTCTGCATAAAGCGGTAGGAGATGGCGGCCACCTGGTCAATGCCTGGTTCATGTCTCAGTGCATTTTCAAAAGAGGCTGGCAGATCGAATGATGGGTTGAATAGCGTTGCGCCTGTGATTAGAAGATCGGGCCCGAACTGTCTATCGATAACTGAAGCTAGGCCTTGTTCGATGGACTTCTGAACGGCGAGAGTAGCGAACACCATCGCCATGACTACAGTCAGCAGGCCGAGCGCATACCCTGACCGCTTCGGGCTGCGCTCGGGATACGCAAGGGCGATCGCAGGGATCAACGACCGCATCCCTCTGCCATGTCTGCGTCTGAAGGACCCTAGGATTCGAATGAGTGATGGAACCACCAAAACACTCCCAAGAAGGATCGTGATGATGCCTACTCGCGGCGCCCACCCATGGCCCTTTACGAAGAGACCGATCGCGGTCCCGAAAGGGATGAGGGCGCAACCTACGACCCAACCTATGCCTTGCTTCGTCAGGTCCGTAGGGTTGCGGCTCGCTTTGATCACCTGTGAAACATCGATAGTTGCCGCGGTTAGCGCAGGCGGAATTGATGCAGCAAGAGTGACGCCTACACCTAGGATGGATGAAATGAAAATCGGGCCTCTGCCGACTACGATTCCATGGATCGCAACGTCAAGTTGGTTAGCCACTAGCCACAGGAGCAACTTGGCAACTACCAGTCCCAGCCCTAAGCCGGCCGCCGTTGACACGATGCCAATCAAGGCCGCTTCCACAATAATAATTCCAACCAGTTGCCCGCGGGAGGTTCCCAACGCGATCAACACGCCGATGTTTTGCATCCGCTCGCGCAGATTCATCGAGGTAGTTAAATACACCAGAAATGCGCCTACGAATAACGATATGACGCCAACCAACGCAAAGGCACGGCTGAGTGCGGCTATGGAAGGTTGAAGCGAACTCGTACGATTTCGTGCATAGATGAATGCTAGGTTTGTTGCCCAAGGTTCGCTCCTTGAGGCAATCCAGGTTGCCGCGTCAGTGCCTCGTTTGAGGTCCAACGAGACAACCGTTACGACGTCGCCGTGCCCGTACATCTTCTGGGCCGAACGGATAGAGGTATAAACTACTTTCCCATCGTTGACTGCACCAGCTCCTTCATCTGAGACAACTCCCACGACCATGACTGGCATGTCGCCTGTGGGCGTCTTGAGAATCAGGCGCGTACCGATACTCACTCCCCAAGTGGAGGCCAGTCGACGAGGAATGATGATTTCGTCGGCTCCGGGAGCGAAGTTCCGTCCATTCGTGATATCGAACTCGAAGAATGATCGCTCCTCACGCGCTATGCCGCGTACGGTAGTGCGACCCTCGATGTTTCCCCCCGATCCCTTCGCCGTCGCCTCAAAGCTAACTCGTCCGGCGGAGCGTTTAACATCTGGCAAGGAGTCGAGAC
The DNA here is from genome assembly GCA_046262935.1 of Actinomycetota bacterium. GTDB lineage: Bacteria > Actinomycetota > CADDZG01 > JAHWKV01 > JAHWKV01 > JBHELT01. The sequence goes on from JBHELT010000044.1 coordinate 4,958, forward strand.
GCTCGAGAGTGCCAGGGGGTAATGGGTTCGAAAAGGATCCGCCGGTGGCAACCAGGATGTCCGTGCTGCCTGAAAAGGACCGAACACTTTGAGTGAGGTTCTGTGCTGCCGTTTGCCGAAGAACCGCTACTCCGAAAGTTAGGGCAACTGCGGAGCTAATTCCCAGCCCTGTGAGGATCGAGCGGCTCTTCCTGATCTTCCAGCTGTTGAAGCCAAGAGCGTACAGACCGGCGACGTGAATCACCTCCCTGCAGTTGCGTGAGGTCCCGAGTCCCGATGATTCTTCCGTCGCGGAGATAGGAAACGGAGTCTGAGAATGAAGCCGCATGCGGGTCATGCGTAACCATGACGACGGTGCGCCCCTGGTCAGTCTTTATCCCTCTGAGCAGTCGAAGCACCGCATCGCCGCTCCTGGAGTCGAGATTGCCGGTGGGTTCGTCTGCCAAGATAACCTCAGGCTTCATGATCAAAGCGCGAGCGATCGCTGCGCGCTGTTGCTCTCCTCCGGATAACGTGAGTGGGAGCTTGTCTCGCCTATCCGAAAGTCCCACCGTCATGAGGACCGAGTCGAGCCATCCTTGAAAGTCCTTACGCGGCACGCGGCTAATCATCCCCGGAAGTGCAACGTTTTGCTCCAGAGTTAGTACCGAGATCAGACTGAAGAACTGGAAGATGAAGCCAAAATGTCGTCGACGCAAGTTGCTGAGTTTCCGACTCGATAGATCCTGCATATCCTGCCCATGCAGCAGGACTTGGCCGGATGAGGGTCGATCAAGGCCTCCCAAAAGATGCAAGAGGGTGGACTTACCTGAGCCGGATGGCCCCATGATCGAGAGGAAAGTTCCGGCCTGGATGTCGAGCGAGACGTGGTCTATTGAGCGCAGAGTGTGGCCGGCAGAATCATAATCTTTGACGACGTCAATCGCTTTAAGTAACGGCGGTAACGAATGCATTGGACAAGTTCATTGTATGCGCCTGCGCGCCAGTTGAATATGTTAGCCATTGATTATGCATTGGGGACCTGGAGATTAACCTTCCCAGATTGGCGACATGGGGTGCTTGGGCCAGGGGATCAAAGTTATTATTGTGGATTCCGACACGTGTCGTCGCCTTCGGGGATGGCCTAGAAGTGACGCTACGTGCCTCTTACTTTCCGGAACCGGATTTCTGCTAGACCACCCTTGACTCGAGCCTGACGCAACATGCTCTCAGATTAGCCTTGCAGTTATGGGGCATGTCCCCTATAAGAGTGCATCCTGAAAACATTCGCGAGGAGATGACATCGGATGACGGGATACGCGGTCATAGGAGACGGGGCCGCTGGCACCACTGCCGTCGAATACATTAGGCGCACCGACCCCAGTGGTCGGATCACGATGTATTCCGAAGACCCAACCCCTGCCTATTACCGAGCAGCCCTCACCAATTACCTGATGGGAGAACTTAGGGCAGAGCAACTTTTCGCGGTACCGCCTGATTTCTACTCCCGCTACAACGTCGAGCGAGTCCTGACCAGAGTCGATGGCGTCGATACTGCCAACAGGCGACTGAAGCTCTCCAATGGTCAGCAAGCGGCATTCGACAAGCTGATGATCGCGGCTGGCGCACGCGCAACCATGCCCCCCTTCAAGGGCATCGAACTCGAAGGCGTGATGCCGATGCGCACGATGCAGGACGGCCGGGCATGCATGGACATGATCCAGTCAGGACGTCTCAAACATGCGGTGATCGTTGGCGGGGGGATCCTGGGGATCGAGTGGGTGGCTGGCCTTAGATCGCGCGGCATCGACGTTACCTTCCTCATACGCGAGGACATGTTCTGGCAGGGGATCATCGACAGGACCGCATCGGACCTTGTTCTCAGTCGCTGCCGGGATTTCGGTGTTGATGTTCGTCTTGAAGAAGAGATCGAAGAGATCACAGGCCGTCACGGGGCCTTCAGAGGGGTACGTCTCAAGAACTCCAAGGACAAGATCGACGCCCAGTTGCTCGGCATGGCCATCGGCATCAGACCCAACATCGAATTCCTGAAGGACTCGGGGATCACAACCGACCGGGGCATACCGATCGACGATCACATGCGAACCAATATCGATGGGATCTATGCCGGCGGAGACATCGCCGAGATCAACGATCCGTTCGTTGGGAAACGCCGGGGCCTGGGGTTATGGGAGCCAGCTCGTCATCATGGAACGGTGGCAGGCATCAACATGGCCGGCGGTGATGCTTCCTGGAAACTAGACGTGAACTACAACGCCACTCGGCTCTACGACCTCGACCTGGCCGCAGTCGGAGATCCGCTCGAACGACCCACCGACGATGTTCTTTCGGTTCTTCCCATGTCGGGAGGCACCATCGAATACCGAAAGCTTGTGATACGTGACGGGCGGTTGGTCGGCGCCCTGCTGCTTGGACTTCGAAAGACCAAGGTGCGATCCAGGGGCCAGCAACTGCGCAAGGTGATCGAACTTGGCCTCGACGTTTCCGAGGTGAGAGGCAAGTTGTTCGATCCATTCTTCGACCTTCCGAGTTGGATCGGCACTCAGGTGATGGGTGGTACCTCGACTGGAAAGCCAACGGAAGTTACAGAAAAACCCAAGGTATCTAGCATCCTTGGCAGGTCCGAGATGGACATAACTGGAACACCGAAACTCGTGAGTGCGGCGGCTTCGTCGAACATCGCAACGTTGATGCGCCCACCGTCGGTCATGACACTCTCCGCCGAGGCTCAGACCGTGAAGCGTCCGGTCGAGCCTGGTGGCGTCTCCCCAACGGCAAAGAAGGCCCCGCCGGCAACTCTGAGACTGAACGACGGGCGACTCTTGCCCATTGGCCAACTCCTGCGGATAGGAAGCAACCCCGACAACAACTTGGTGATGACTGATCCTCGCGTTAGCGATCATCACGCCGAGATCCGCAGGCAGGGCGATGGATTCGTGATCGCCGACATGGGTTCGGCGACAGGAACGTTCGTGAACGAGCAACCGGTGCGACCTGCGGAATCTCGAAGGTTGCTGCACAAAGACTCGATCCGCGTCGTGGACATGAACATCGAGTTCATACAGCAGGTAGCTCAGCCGAGACCCAACACTGGTCCAGCAGGTTTGCCGGATGAGCCACTTGGTCCCACCCCTTCTTCCATCCTGCTTGGCAAGATCGAATTCGAAGGACGCGTCATCGATCTGGTGAACCAAGAGACTGACATCGGACAAGATCCGATCTCCGAGATCAAACTCACCGATCCAGCCGCTTCTTTCAACCATTGCCAGATCAGCAGACAGGGTCAGAGTCTTTTCCTTCGCGATCTGGGAAGTAAGACAGGAACATATGTGAACGACGAGCTACTGACGGTGCCGCGGCCACTTCAAGATGGCGACGTGATAAGGATCGGTCAGAGCGAACTCGTGTTCCAGGCTTTCACAACGTCGGGGACTCGGGTGCCGGCAAGTCCTCCCGCGCCGATCCCGACGATCGAAGATGCCGCGCCCATCGCCGTGGCCGAGGAAGAACAATCACCGCAAGACGAGATCGAGGAAGAGCCCGCCCCGAAACTCACCGACAAAGCCCGATCAACGGGCAAGGCCACCAAACCCACCCAGCCGCCAGTCCCCGATCGCGTCGATGCAACCGTAAGCAACGCCCGGCTGAAGGGCATATCAGGTCAGATCGCCGGAGTTTCATTCCATCTAAGTGGATCGAAGGTGACCATCGGTGCAGATGGCGGAACCGACATCTCCTTAACCAACCCAACATTGGAACCGCAACACGCATCACTCGATCAACGCGCTGGCGAATGGGTTTTGTCCGATACCAGTGCTACAGCAGGTACCTATCTGAATGGCGAGCGGTTGCCCAAGAAGATGAAGGCGATGCTCACTCACGGCGACACCATCAAACTCGGTGACATCGAGTTCGTGTTCGAGAGCCCCGAGTGGGACGGCTGATATGGACTTCATCGAACAGTTAGGAGAACAGGTTCATCACGACATCATGGCGTGTATCGGATGCAATGATTGCCTGCTTGCCTGTCCGCTTCCGGAATCGCGAAACGTCACGATCGCTGAGTTGAATCACGCGGTCAACGACGATCACATCACTGCGGGCAATGTCATCGACTTCGTTACACGGTGCACGCAATGTCAACAATGCGTCCCGGCATGCCCCGCTGACCTAAGGCGCGCGGACATCGTGCTCTGGAACAAGTTGAAGGTACAAACCGACCTGCCCGATCGGTTGCTTCCACTGCAAGCCGGTGAACAGATAGTCGATTCCACGTGGACGGTGGACCGGCTTGCTAAACACCTGGCCGAACTCCCATTGTTCAAAGGAGTCGACGCGGTGACGCTGCGAAGGCTCTTATTGACAGTCACACTTCGCCGGATGGCTCCAGGTGAGGTGCTTGTCGAAGAGGGCGACTACCACGAACGGCTTTTAGTTGTTATCGATGGAAGTCTCGAACAAAGCGCTGGTGATGCCGAGGGAAAGAGGACACGGATCCTCGTTCTAGGGCCAGGTTCGTTCCACGGCTACATGGCCGTGATGAGCAACAGCTACGAGCCTTTCGCTATATCTGCGATCGGGGAAACGACCATCGTCGAATTCACCAAAGCCGCTGTGGTTCGGCTCATGACCGAGTCGAGCGCCTTCAAAGCAACCATGGACACTATCTACACCGACAACGCCGTTTGGAGTCAAGCGAGAATGTCTCCGTTGTTCGCAGCTCTGCCCGAAGAGGTCGTCGAGGACCTACTCGAAGACTCCAAGTTCAAGATCCTGGCGGCCGGCGACCTGCTTTATTCGGAAGGCGACCAACCACACGCTATGTATCTTGTGCGCAAGGGATTCCTAAGGGTTGCCCGCAGATTCGGTGATCAAGAACGCGTCATGCAGTACTACCGTGACGGCGATGTCTGCGGTGGCGCTGCCATCTTGCTGAACGGGGTCCAAACGGCAACCGTCAGTGCTAACACACGTGCAGAGGTGATCGAGGTCCCAGCGTCCGAGATCCGAAAGGTCCTGGCGCAAAGACCGGATCTGGTCGATGAACTAACCGCCGAGGCAACACGATCCGAACAGTTCCTGGATCAAAAGGGAGTTCGACCGAGTCCGAAGGCCAACCCGTCGGCCCATCTGATCCCCATCGAAGGAGTTCTCGACCAAGGAGTCGTTCAAGGTCATCACATCCTGGTGATCAACACGGCCATTTGCGTTGATTGCAACAACTGCGTTGACTCATGTGAGCGTCGGCACGGGTACTCGCGCCTCGACCGAAGCGGTCTTCAGCTTGGCGAGTTGCTCTTCCCAACAGCGTGCCGTCACTGTGAGGACCCCAAATGCCTGCTCTGTTCAGTGAGCGGCATCGTGCGTGAACCCGACGGCGAAATAAGGATCGTCGTCGATAACTGCATCGGCTGCGGCGCGTGCGCTGAACGCTGCCCCTACGGCAACATCAACATGCACGATAGGGATGCCAAAACCGTAGGTCCGATCAGTCGATTGCTTTCCATATTCGGGGGCGAAGATGACGACGACCTGCATAACGCTCACGGAAAGGGCAACAGGGTCGCCGTCAAATGCGACCTCTGCGCGGGTTACGACGATTACGCATGCGTTCGAGGTTGTCCCGTTGGTGCTGCGATGCGGGTCGACCCTGTGGAGCTATTCGGACGCGACGACTTGATGATCGGACTCGAACAACATCGCGGGGTCGAAACGGTGACCAAGCATGTCTGAACCAACCGTTAGGAGACCACGCACTTTATTCGAGAAGACCTGGGTTTGGATGACCATCGGCCTGGTGTTGATCGGGTTGGCTGGTTCCGCGAGTTATTTCGGCATCCGACAGATCGGCCCTAAGGCGGCCCCCTCGGCCAAGCAAGCATTCCTTTTGATAAGTATCCTCGGCGGGTTCACCTTGTTGCTGATCCTGCTCGCCTTTTCATATCAGATCCGAAAGCGTGTGCTGCAAGAATCGGTTGGCGGCACGATGCTCGCTTGGCTGAAAGCTCACGTCTGGCTGGGCATCGTCGCGGTTTTCGCTGCACTCGCCCACGCGTTCGTTTTTCCGCTCACCACTGGCATCTCAAGTGGAAAGATCACCGGAGCTGTGCTCACTTTGCTGGTGGTGAGTGGGGTCCTCTGGCGATCCGTGTACTCGCGCATACCACAGCACGTGGCTACTACCGTTGGGAACCTTGCGATAAGAGACACTGCCAAAGCGATCGTAGACCTGTCGGTGGAACTAGAAAAACTGAGAGCAGGAAAGTCCAAGGCCTTCCACGAAGCACTCGACGACCTGAGGTTGCACCGTAAGAACGTTCGCGAGGTAGAGAAGAACTTAAGTCAGTTCGAACCGTCGGAACGCCAAACTTGGGAAGAAGCAAAGTTTCGTATCGCCAAGATCGAAGAGCTGAGAAAACGGGAGCACAAGCAACGTCGTTTCCACCGCTTCATGCAGGGATGGAAAGCCATCCACCTACCGTTGGCCGCGATATTGCTAGGCAGTGTCGCCTTTCATCTGTTCGACGTATTCAACGTCGATCGGTCGATCGGATCCAAGCCGCACAGGGATTTCGCCGCTTCAGCCGACTGCGCTAGATGTCACAGTCAGATCGTCGATGAATGGAAGTTGTCGATGCATCGCGACGCGCAAACGAGCACGACGACCGCGGCCCAATCGGTATTTGCACTGCAGAAGTTCCCCGACTTCAAGAAGGTATGCGTCAACTGCCATGCGCCCATCGGTGTGAAATTCTCACAGAAGGCAACGTTCGCGCTAGCAGAGCCCAACCCACTGGCCGATCCAACCCAGGTCCAAGACGAAGGTGTGACCTGCGTTGTGTGCCATACGATGCCGCATGCTCCGGCCGAGATTGCGGGGGCCAGTGACAAGTTCCCCATCGGCAAACGAACCGGGACGTCCTTCGGTGCCCTCGTCGGGCCACCACTTGCGAACCCGAAGCAGATCCCCTCGACGGCTCACGACGTGATCGCTGGATTCATGACAAGCACTGTTTCCTCTTCACAGATGTGCGCCGCTTGCCACAACGTAAAGGTGGACATCAACGGCAACGGCATCGTCAACCCCGTGTTTTCCGCTACCGCGGCCCAGGCAGGTGCACCCGTTGATAGCGATCACAACGGTGTGCTCGATCAGAACGAGGTCGATGTTGAGAACGGGATACTCAAGGATCTGGTCCTGCAAACAACCTACGACGAGTGGCAGGACTACATCGCGGCGCGCGGCGGCACTGGAGCGGGATGTGTCGACTGCCACATGCCAGCCTCACAGCCAGCATCGCTGATAGACAGGCCCCCAGGTGGCTTGAGCGTCGCTAAACGACCGCGTCAAAAGCACGTCTTCGTCGCGGTTGACTACGACCTAAACTCTGCCTATTACTCCCAGAAGTCGATGCCGAAAGATGCATTGCAGAAACTGCTGGAAGAGCGCGAGCAATTTCTCCTTCAAACAGCATCGGTGAGCGTAACGGTGGGGGCCCCAGCCAACGGCGGCCAGACACCTGCAACCGTTGAACTGCGAACGTTCGAGGGCCACAGTTTCCCAACAGGGTTCGCATTCGCAAGACAGTTCTGGCTCGAGGTTTCGGCCAAGACAGCTAGCGGCAAACCGGTGTGTCTCGCCGCCGACCCCCATGGCATCCCTTCGCCTTGCGCCTCCGGCAAGATCGACAAACCGACCGACGAACTTGCCACGTGCGAAACCGCAGGAGACGGCCGAACTTTCGCGGCCGAGCCCTTCGGGAACGTGGTCAAAGACCTTAAGGTCAAGCTCTCCGCCAGTTCACCGCTCAATAGGTGCGACCCTTGGCTTACCAACTTCCAGAAGATCTTGACCGATGGTGACAAAGATGGTGACGGCATCTTCAACGAAGTCGTACACCAGTCTTTGCTCGCCGACATCGTGAAACTCAGGGTAAGGACGGCAGACGAACAGGTGATGAAGCCCATCTCTTCGGGCGGCACCGCCAAGTTCGAATACCGATTCGATGCTTCGCAAACTAACGAGCCACTGGTGGTTACTGCGATATTGCGGTTGCGTCACATACCGCCTTCCTTCATCAAGGGGCTCGATGGTTTCTATCCAAAAGGCCCTAAGGGGTTCACATCCAAGGATCTGCTGAAGAACATGACGGTAGTGAATATCGCGTCCAACCAGCCCTTGGCCAGCCCACGCACTTCACCCGCGCCGTCGAGCTTCTCCAAGCAGGTGTCAGCGGTTGGCGATCTGAGCCGTTCGAAGAGGCGCGGGCCGTTCTGGCCTCTTGCCCTGTTCGGCATATTCACCGTTCCCATGCTTGGATATCGCCGCCGTGACGCAAAGGCACGCAGCGCGGGATAATCCCTCCGTGAAGCCACATTACCGATTCATCATCGCCGCGGCAGTGGTCGCAGCCGCCATCGCTTCGCTGATCTGGTGGGGCCTTAGCGGATCTACTGCTTATTACCGAACCCCAGCCGAGCTCAATGCGGGTCCGACCCCGACCAACGAGCGCGTGAGGGTGGCTGGCAAAGTAGTTGCCGGCTCTGTCGACACCAATGGCGGCACTACCGACTTCAGGGTCACAGATGGCAAAGCCGAGGTGGCAGTTACAACCAGGGATGTGTTGCCTGACACTTTCGGGGCTGGGGTCGAAGTTGTGGCCGAGGGTGCGATGGGACCAGATCGAGTTTTCAGCGCTTCTAGCGTTCTAGCTAAGTGTCCATCGAAGTTCAAAGCGAGAGTGTCGGCAAAACCCTAGATGGATTTTTCCACGACCGGACATGTACTCGTGTACGGCGCCATGGCCTCTTCGGCTGTTGCGACCGGTTCTTCGGTCATCGCGCTAAGAAGAAAGGACCAGCGAGGGGCGGCTGCTGCCACGAGGGCTCTGGTGTCTGCGGCGGTCCTAATCCTTGTGGGCACGGTGCTGCTAGTGGTTGCGATGTACCGACGCGATTTCTCACTCGGTTATGTCGCCACTCACGTTAGTCGTTCAACCAGTCCCCTTTATTCCCTTACGGCGCTTTGGTCGGGGATGGAAGGCTCGCTTCTTTTCTGGACCCTTACGACGTCCATCTACTGCGCAACCGCTGCTTGGATCCAGGGCCGTCGGCGGCCCGACCTTTCTCCGATCGCGACCGCCGTTTTCGGCGCCATCTTGGTCTTCTTCACATGCGTCCTGGCATTCGGCGCCGATCCATTCGCCACGATTTCTCCTGTCCCCACGGATGGCACTGGTCTCAACCCCCTTCTCCAATCGCCTTTCATGGCCATCCACCCAGTGATGCTTTATCTGGGGCTCACCGGCTTCATCGTGCCATTCGGTTTTGCGGTTGCGTCTTTGGTGAGCGGAAGGCTCGATGTCGGTTGGTTCACTTCCACCAGAAGATGGACCATCGTCGCGTGGTCATTCCTGACAGTAGGGATAATCCTCGGCGGAGCCTGGGCCTACAACGAACTCGGATGGGGTGGCTATTGGGCGTGGGATCCGGTTGAGAACGCAAGCCTGCTCCCGTGGCTCACGGGTACCGCCTTCCTCCATTCGGTCATGATCCAGGAACGTCGAGGCATGCTGAAGATCTGGAACGTGGCTCTGGTTCTTGGAACATACGCGCTTGCGATCTTCGGCACCTTCCTCACCAGATCTGGGCTCTTATCCTCGGTTCACACATTCAGCGATTCGCCGGTAGGAAAGGCGTTCCTGCCGCTGCTTGCCGTCATCTTGATCGGAGCATTCGCCCTTCTTGGCTGGCGTTACGAGAAACTAAGATCCAAGCGCCATATCGACTCGCTGATGTCGCGCGAAGCGATGTTTCTTTTCAACAATCTGTTCTTCGTCGCGATCGCCTTCACCGTTTTGTGGGGAACCATCTATCCGATCCTCATCGAGGCGATCAAGCACACCAAGATCGCGGTGGGTCCGCCTTTCTTCAACTCAGTCATCATCCCTATCGGCATCGCATTGCTGGCGCTCACCGGCATCGGCCCCCTTGTTGCGTGGAGACGAGCATCGATCGCCAACATCCGCCGGCATTTCCTATTACCTTCGCTCGGGGGGGCAGCGGCTATCTCTGCGCTTGCGATCGCCGGAGTCAGATCCGTGGGGGCATTGCTCGCCCTATCGTTGTGCGTCTTCGTGCTCATCGCTACCGTCGGTGAATTCATCGAGGGCGCATCTGCTCACTCTTCGGGCGGTGTGGCTGGCTTCCTCGTCGGTCTAAGGCGCGTGGTTGGCAGGAACAGAAGACGATATGGCGGGTACATCGTTCATCTCGGGGTGGTCCTGATATTCATCGGTCTTTCCGGAAACGCTTTCAAGCAGTCGTGGACCGGTGAAGTCAAGCGAGGTGAGACTTTCACGATCGGCGGCTATTCAATCCGATACACCAAGTTCGACAACTACCGCACTAGCGAGAAGATCGTGAACGTCACCGTTATGGACGTCTATCGCCAAGGGCTGCCGCTCACAACCCTTACGCCGCAACGCAATTTTCACATCGCACAACGCCAGCCGCAATCGGAGATCGGTTTGCATTCATCGCTCAGCGAAGATCTATATCTGGTGCTCACCAGACTCGACACCGACGGCACCGCGACGGTCAGGGCCTGGATCAACCCACTTGTCGCGTGGGTTTGGATAGGGGGCATGCTGATGGCTCTTGGGATGATCGTGATCATCTCCGCCAAACCTCCGACGCTGCCGACAGAGACCTCGCTAGGAGCGAGCGAGCACTCCCTGCCGGGAATTCCCCGGCCGAAGGTGCACGCGTGAAACTGCGGCCCATCATCGCCACGTTGATCGCGGCAAGCTGCGTTGCAGTCATCTTCTTCACATCTCGCGGCCCATCGCCGAACGGTCATCCCACAGCCGATGAAGTAGCGGGACGCACCATGTCACCATTCTGCCCAGGCTTGACCGTGCAGGAGTGTCCTTCATCGCAAGCGGCCGAGCTTCGCCGCCGCATCGGTCAGAAGGTGGTTCAAGGTGCAACCAACAGGCAGATCGATGATTGGTTGGTTTCGAATTACGGTGCATCGATCCTGGCCAAGCCCAAGCAAGCCGTGTCCTGGCTGATCCCCCTTGCGCTCTTCTTGATCGCCGGCACCGTGCTTCTTGCCAAGCTCCCGGCTCGGGAACCACTGCCCACAAACCCGAGCGAGCCTGAAGGTGGAGAGCTACACGAACGATTCGAACGAGAATTTTCGGCATACCGCGAGGCCAGCGAATGACGGGTCCCATCTTTGCTGTTCTGCTTATCGTGGGATTGGGGCTGTGGGTCATGCGACCGTTCGCCTCTCGACGGCAACGCAGGGACCCCGAAGAGAACACCTCGGTTGCGTTACTTGATGCAAAGCAGGCCGTCTATCGCTCACTCGTTGACCTCGAGCTCGATCACAAACTCGGCAAAGTCTCCGATGGCGATCACGCAGACCTACGAAGAGAGCATGAACATGAGGCCATCGAGATCATCAGACAACTCGACGCCGACGCGTCCGATGTGGCCCTCGAGGACCGATTGGAGGAAGAGATCTCGGAAGCGCGCCGAAGGCTGAACCGCGGCAGATGAAGCGCTGCTTGATGTTGACTTTAGCCTTCGCCATAACTGTGGGCTTACAACCCGAAGCTCAGGCGAAAGGTCCCGTGACCGTTTCGGGAACCGTCCACAACGGCACGGCCGGGGCGGCGATTCCACCGGCCATCTCGATCACCATCGCCAGATTGACTGCCTCGGGGAAGGAACTCGAACGCCGCGAAGCCGGGGTTGCAGCCGATGGCCGATTCTCGATGGTGTTCGACGAAACTCCACTTGGTCACTTCATCGTTGCCACCACTTACAAAGGAGTCACTTATTCGAACGTCGCCGATGCTTCTGGCTCTAACGAACTCGCGGTCGACCTCGTTATTTACGAAACGACCGACGACGACAGCATCGTGAGGATCGATTCCGACACGATGACTGTCGTGAAGGGCAAGCAAGATACCTATGAGATCTTACAGTTGTTCAAGATCACGAATGCCTCGGACAGAACCTTCGTCGGTCACGTGGTCAACGACTCGCCTCAGGTGATCAGCCTCCCAGTTGCGACCGGAGGCACGAGCCTTGCCCCGGGAGAAGGATTGACGGCAGACAGAGTGACCACAAACCAAGATGGCATCGCATCAGGAGACCCTCTTCAACCCGGAACAACAACGGTTTCGTTCGTTTACAAAGTGAAGGCAACGCGTACGGGTTGGCCATTGACCCGTACCACTGCCTACCCAACTTCACACATCGACCTGTTAGCTGGTCCGGGATTGACGTTCACTTCGAACGTGTTCAGGTTCGCCGAATCCAAGAGGTTGGGAGGCAAGTTGTATCGGCGCTACAGGGCCGGCCCCCTTGACCCTGGAACGATCATCGATGGCAACATCGAAGAGCGAAACTCGACGACATCTGGCTTGATGTTTGGTCTAGGAGCTGGCCTTTTCGCCATCATCGCGATCGCTCTTGGTACTGGGCTGTACCGGAGGAAGGTCAGCGCAAAGCCGGCCGCCGTTGCATCCCAGTCCGAGGCCCCTTTCGACATGCGAGACGATCGTGACCAACTGATCCTTAAGATCGCAGAACTCGATGAGCGTTTCGATGCGGGAACATTGCCGGAGGCTGAATATCGCCAAGCCAGGGCAACGTTGAAAGAGGCCCTGCTTGATACCTCGGTGATCGAAACCTCGCCAAAGGGTTGACCAGTTGATCGAAGTCGACAGGCTGTCCAAGCGATTCGGATCAGTGCACGCACTCAGATCGGTGAGTTTCGCTCTCGGCGATGCTGAGAGGCTTTGCATCCTTGGTCCCAATGGATCGGGAAAGACAACGCTCGTGCGACTTATCGCCGGGATCTCAAGGCCAACCTCCGGGCACGTCACCATCGACGAAGCCGAGCCCCGCGATGCGCGCAGGTGGATCGGTTACGCGGGCCACGAGAGCTATCTATACCCATTCCTCAGTCTCAGTGAAAACCTTCGGATGTTCGCCGACCTTTACGACGTTCCGCCTGAACGGGTGGCCGAAAGTTTAGAAATCTTCGACTTGAGCGCAAAAGCCGAGGCACTGGCTTCGAGTCTTTCTCGCGGTCAAACTCAACGCGCATCCCTCGCGCGCGCCCTTCTTCATTCACCGAGATACGTGATCCTCGATGAGCCTTTCGCTGGGTTGGACGACGCATCAACGCAGAAGATGCTGAGATTGCTCGACTCGACCCCTTGTACGACGATCGTGGTCACCCATGACCTCGAACTTGCCAGCAAGATCGCTCCACGTTCGATACGACTCGATGAAGGACGGATGACTTGAGGGCGGCTTTTGTACTCGCGATGAAAGACCTCCGTTCTGAAACCCGAGCCAAGGAAGTTGCGCCAGCTATGGCCTTATTCTCGCTGGCGCTGGTTTTCATCTTCTCGTTCGCACTGCCTCCCGGCGCAGGTCGCGCTCCTGCCCCTTTACCGGTGGCGGGGGCCGTATCGGCCCTAGAGATCGCTGGCACTTTCCTCTGGACGGCTTTGCTGTTCGCTTCGATCACGGGTTTCGGGCGAACTGCGGCCATGGAGCGTGAGGGTTCTCGCATCGAGTCCCTACTGCTGGCCCCCATCGACCCCGCAGCGATCTTCGTTGGCAAAGCGATCGCGAACATCGTTTTCATGTTCGTCGTCGAGGTCGTGATGCTGCCAGTCTTCGTGATCTTGCTGGATATCGATCCGGGCCGGATCTTCCCAGGGGTCCTCATGGTTGCGCTTGGCGCCGACGTTGGCCTGGCAAGCATCGGCACCCTTTTCGGCGCGGCATCGCAATACGCAAGGGCAAGGGCGTTGATCCTTCCGCTGCTTTGCTTTCCTGTTCTGCTGCCCATCGTTCTGGCTGCAGCAAGGCTAACCTCCACATTGCTAATCACAGGAACGACGGCAGGACAGGGCCACTGGTTTATCCTGATGGCCGCTTACGACGTGATATTCGCAACTATCGGAACAGTTACCTACGGATTCGTGGTGCAGGAATGAAAACCAGAACCCTCAAGCCTCTCGTATACATCTGCGCTGCTGGGATGCTGGCTGGCCTTGCTCTTATCTTCTTGTGGGTCCCAACCGACTGCAGCCAGCTGATCAACGGCGTTTGTAACGAAGGAACCGTTCAAAGGATCTTCTACGTGCACGTGCCATCGGCCTGGGTTGCCTACCTGGCGTACACGGTGGTCCTCATCTCGTCGATCGCCTACCTCAAAGGCCGAAACGACAGGTGGGACATCCTCGCCTCGTCGAGCGCCGAAGTGGGAGTCATGTTCACCGCCATCACCCTGGTTTCTGGGATGATGTGGGGCAAGGCGATCTGGGGCACCTACTGGCGCTGGGACCCTCGACTCACGCTTACCTTCATCCTTTTCCTTGTCTACGTTGGCTATCTTGCCTTTCGAGCCATGGCCAGCGACCCCGGCCGAGCAGCCCCCGTTTCAGCCGTCATCGGCATCGTTGGGTTCGCGGCGGTACCCCTCGTGCATTTTTCGGTGGTTTGGTTCCGAAGCCAGCATCCGGCCCCCGTTGTCGTTAATCCGCAAGGGGCCCCCCAACTGCCAGCCTCGATGCTGATCACGCTGATGTTCATGCTCTCGGTTTTCACGCTCATCTATTCGCTGATGCTGATCATCCGAGTAAGGCTGGGAAGGCTCGAACACAGGATCGAGACATTGGAGGCAGCATGAGTGGTCATGAGTTACTGGCAGCCATGGCTCGGTCCCCGGAGGCCATCGAACGAACCAAGTTGATATTCCTTGGGATAGGTTTCGCGTCGGTATGGTCAGGCATGGTTGTTTACCTGGTTTCGCTGGCCAACCGCCAGAAAAGACTCGAGCGCAGACTTGCTGCTCTCGACCCAACCACCAAGTCTGATTGAATAGGTTGGACCGAAGGCACAAAGTTGCAAGGTAGGTTTGTCGAACTAGGTTAGACACAAGGCCAGACACGAGATTGTCCTCCGCTATAATGCGCCGCGGTAACCGCCCACTCGAGGGAAAGTAGTCTTGAGCACAAGAGCCGGCACCGAGTTGACTTGGACGAAGGCCATCGGCATTGGGATGGGAATAACCATCCTTCTTCTGATATTCCTCGGGTTCATCCCGTCGGCCTTCAGGTATTGGTGGGCCTCCGAAAGCCAAAAGATCGTCGATCCTTTCCTTCGCAACACCCTTCACATCAAACTGAAAGACAGCTACACGCTCGTAAGGCTTCATGACGCCATCTCGATGGGCTACCAAACCACGGTTTTCGCCGTGCCGGTCGTGGCTACCTACATCCTTGGCGAGAAGAGAAGGCGCCGGCTCGGCCTAAGAGGAGCGGAGCCCGTCAAGGGCTACCTGCCCGGTAAATAGATGAGCCCAGCCTCCGCCAATGACCCCTTCAGCATCCAAAACGACATCGAAAAGCCGCGCCTTAGAACCGATTACATCGCGGAAGAGGTCGAGGGCTCGTGGTTGAAGTCGATCCGCAAACCCCCGCGCTACATCGGCTTGATCCCGGAGCTTTGCATCCTTTGCGAGGGTTGCGTTGATGTTTGCCCCTGGTACTGCATATTCATGCTCGACCCCTCCATCGTGGCCGAGAATGGCGCGGATGAGGTCGCACGCGATATGAAGTCCGATGACGTGATGTTCGTCATCGACGACGATGCCTGCACACGCTGCCTTCTATGCGTCGAAAGGTGTCCCACCGGGGCGCTTACGATCGGCAAGCTCGAGGGCAGCAAGTCATCGGGGCGTGCCCTGGGGGCAGTTGCAGCGCAGCAACGGAATTAGGTTTAGGAGAGACATGGCCAAAGACATAAAAGACGGCAGGCGGGGACTCCCCAATCCGGGAGAAGTCGCCAAAGAGCAGTGGGACAAACTAAGGGAAGGTCAGGTTTGGCGTTCGATCTTCCGACCCGGATCGGTTTTCCAAAAGGGATATCAAGATTCCCCCAGGAACAGAGCCTTTGTAGTTATGAACTCGGTCCTTTACCACTTGCACCCAGTCAAGGTGAAGCGCCACGGGATCAAGTTGTCGTACACGCTTTGCCTTGGCGGCCTGTCATTTTTCCTATTCATCTTCCTCACGGTCACTGGCATCTTCCTGATGTTCTTCTACAGACCCGCTACCGAGGTCGTATATGGCGACATGGGCCTTTTGCAGACGGGGGTCGCTTTCGGTCAATTGGTGCGCAACCTGCATAGATGGAGCGCCCACGTGATGACAATCACTGTTTTCCTGCATATGGCCCGCGTGTTTTACACAGGCGCGTATAAGCCCCCGCGCGAGTTCAACTGGGTGATCGGGGTCACGTTGTTCCTCATCACATTGCTGCTCGCCTTCACGGGTTACCTGTTGCCGTGGGACCAGCTGGCGATCTGGGCAGTCACCGTTGGTACGCAGATGGCGTTCGAGTCGCCGGTGATCGGTAAAGAGGTGTCGTTCGTCTTACTGGGCGGGGCCCAGATCGGGTCTGCCACGTTGATCCGCTGGTACACCCTTCATGTTCTTGCCCTACCGTTCGTGATCGTCATCTTGATGGCCGTGCATTTCTGGCGGGTACGCAAGGATGGCGGGATCTCGGGACCGCTTTGAGCCGCACATTTTGAGCCGCACATTGAGAAGGAAGCTTTGATGGCTGAATCACCAGACGAGGTATACGAGCGGATACTTGCCGAAGAGCAAGCCAAGGGCTCATCGCCGGCGGTCGCTGAAGCACGGGCCAAGGCCGCACGGCACCGTGCCCGCAAAGGGATACCCATCGACCCTGCTGGGGCTGCGGCTGCAGCAGCAGGGGCCCCCGCGACAGCGTCAGCCTCGCCTCCCGCCAGGGCCAGCACCTCCGACAGCTCAGACACCAGCACCTCAGACGCCAGCACCTATGACAGCTCAGACACCAGCACCACAACTGCTGATACGACTCCGGAGGGGGCCGCACCCAGCACGCAGGCCCAAGAAGCTCCTGCCGCTGCGGCGGCTGTAGCAGCGGCGGCCCCGGCTGCTGCGGTGGCTGTAGCTGCGGCGGGGCCTCAAGGCAGAAGGGCCGCGGCTCGAGCGGCTGGTGGAGCAGGCGGACCTGCCCCCGAACGCATCCAAAGGTTGCTGGCCGTCGTAAAGCCCGAGTCGATCCAAAGGGTCGAGCGAGAGCCCATCGACCGCGTGAACACCTGGCCACACCTCATGGCTGGTGAGTTCGTCGCGATGCTCGTCGTCACGGCGTTCCTGGTTATCTACTCAACGTTCATCAACGCGCCGTTCCGCGAACTCGCCAACATCAACTCGACTCCGAATCCATCGAAGGCTCCTTGGTACTTCTTAGGCCTTCAGGAACTCTTGCGTTATTTCCATCCGCAGATCGCGGGGGTCACCATCCCGCAGTGGATCATCCTTGGGCTGATGGCTGCGCCATACATAGATCGCAACCCATCGAACAAACCATCGGACCGCAAGCTGGCCATCGTCATGTTCACGCTTTTCATATTGTTCTTCGCAGTTCTTACGATCCTCGGGTCATTGTTCAGGGGGCCCGGGTTCAACTTCATCTACCCCTGGAAGAGTGGGATCTACTTCGAACTATGAGTCCAAGCGTAATCGCAGGTCTGGTCGTTGTTGCGTCGGTCGCCGCGTGGGGCCTCTTCATGCTCTACACGGCCTTCGGTGAGAAGAAGAAATCGCATGACATCGGCGTTGAGCTTCCGCCTGCTGCATCCGAAGCCAAACAGGTCGAGGGGGCCCCCGCCTTCGTCCAAGAACTCGACGTGCCCGAACCAGCCCCGGATCCGCGCAAGCTCGAAGAAGACTTAGTCGGCGTAAGCAGGCGGCAATTTCTGAACCGTTCTTGGGGGCTCGCCCTTCTGATCGGACTCGCCCAATTCGGGATGGCCTCGATCGACTTTCTGTGGCCACGGCTGCGGGGGGGGTTCGGAGCCAAGATCACGGTTGGCGATGTCGAACAGTACCGCAACCTGATCTCTTCCAAGAGAGAACCCGTGTTCATCCCAGATGGCCGTTTCTGGCTCACCTTGTACGAGGGCAAGGCCGAAGATGCCAACAAGATCCCCACTTACAAGCTTGCCAACGTTGGTCAAACCGGTTTCATGGCGCTGTATCGCAAGTGCGTTCACCTCGGGTGCAGTGTTCCTTGGTGTCCAACAGCCAAGTGGTTCGAGTGTCCTTGCCATGGGTCGAAGTACTCGGTCAACGGTGAATACCGCGACGGGCCGGCCCCCCGGAGTCTTGATCAATTCAGGGTTGACATCGTCGGCGGGAAGATAGTCGTCGACACTTCTACTCGGATAGAAGGAGCGCCGCGCGGCACCATCACATCGCAACCTCAGCCCGAGGGTGTTCACTGTGTGAACATCAGGGGCGGTTGAACGTCGTCAACCGTATCGTTTAGAAAGGTCCCATGCGTCAGTTAGCCATAGCTGTAGTTCTCGCCGGATTCGCGGTCATAGCCGCATTGCTATTGATGCGACGCGGCGGAACCAAACCCGGCACGGAAAAGATCCCGCCAGCCCTTCGCCCCGGCGATCCTGACGACATCTTGGAATCGGATCGTCTTATCAATATCCAGCGATGGGGATTCGGGTTGGCTCTTTTCTTCGCGGTGTTCCTGCCGCTTTACTGGTTCGCCGAACCTGGTCGCATGGCATCTCAGGATGCAGCATTCAACAAAGAGTCGGTAGCTCGCGGCGCCCTGTACTTCGCCCTTCGAACGGACCCTGTGACCGGCGAGGAGAATCCGAAGGGCATCGAATGTGCTCGTTGCCATGGCTCAGACGCTGGCGGGGGAACCAATGAGTTCTTGGACCCATCTACTGGCAAGCTGACCAAAGTGAAGGTCCCCGACCTGGTCACGGTGTTCTCTCGCTACGAGAATCCACCACCCGGATACAAAGATGCCGAAGCCTTCATCCACGAAACCGTAGAAAGGGGAAGGCCGCCGACCGATATGCCCACTTGGGGCAACAAGTACGGCGGGCCACTCACCGATCAACAGATCGACGACATCGTGCATTACCTCAAGTCCATCCAGGGGCAGATCAAGATCGCGCAGGGTGCTGGCGGCGACAAGATCTTTTCCCAGTTCTGCTCACCTTGCCATGGCATCGGGGGCGTTGGTGGCCTTGGCCCTTCAATGACGGGCGGCAGCGAGAATACCGAGTTCCCGAACATCGACGACCAGATCGCTTTCGTCAAGGCCGGCTCCAAAGCTGGGACGCCTTACGGAACCAGAGGGAAGGGCACAGGACGCATGCCAGCTTGGGGCGGCCAGCTGACCGATGCACAGATCAAGGCCGTTATCGAGTACGAGAGGAGTTTGTAGATGGATCCCGTATTCGTTAAAGGGATGGCGGCTTTCCTCGGGATGTTTGTGGTTTTCGTTGGTGCCTGCTATCTGCTGCTGTTGCTGATACTCGGCCCGAAACTCGGGTACTTCGTACTCGGTTCGTGCTTCTTCGCCGTGATGGTGGTCATGTCACTCATCTGGGTCGTAACTGGGCTCGGCCCCAAGGGTGGTCAAGCTTGCCCTCGCGGCAAGGGCTGCGAAACCGCGTGGACACCAGCTGTTGTGTCTGCGCAACTTACGGATGTGAAAACCGATTTCGGAACGTTTCCTGTTTCCGACTATCCCGATGGGCAGGGTTGGCTCGTGCCAAACAAGAATGACCGCCCAGCGGACCTCGGAAAGAAGGACTCAACCCAAACCGAACTCGACAACCTGAAACCCGTCATGGATGCCTTCGTCGGCCAGGCGGTGAGCCCCATCCCCGGCAAACGCAAAGAAGTCGAGGCTCAGGTTCTTGGCCCCGTGAAACTCGAGAGCGGGAAGTACCAGATAACCGACGTTCGTATGAAACAGGCGAAGGTGGCGGGCAAGGAATCGCTGATCGCCATTGGCCGCGCGGTAGCAAGCGACAACCTGACAGCCGGAGCACTGAGCAATGGAGCCAAAGAAGGCGTCGTAGCCGACTTCATCGCAAAGGTTGGCGATACTTTGCAGCCAGGCGATCCCGTTTTGAGCGTTAAGACAAGTTCGGGCGAGGTCACCATGCCTGCGGACAAGGGCGGAAAGCTTCTGTCATTCGGACTGCGCAAAGATGACAAGATCAAACAAGGGGTGCCATTCGGCTTCGTTGACATCACTGGTCAACCCGGCGTCCCTGAGCCTGTTCAGGTTTCCGCCATCCGGGTTCGCGGCTCGGTTCGTACACCCGCCCTCTACTACCTGTTCGCCACCCTGCTGTTGTTCGCTCTGCACATGGGCGGCCTAGCTCGGATCGAGAAGGCGAAGAAGCTAGCGCTTCAGCCCGCTTAACAAAGGCCCCTTAACCCTCCGTCGTTTGGTGCTGGTAGAACGACAAGATCTGAAGTTCCATGGAGAGATCCACTTTCCTCAGCGAGACGTGTGCCGGCACGGTTATCACGGAAGGGGCGAAGTTGAGGATGGATGTAACCCCCGCTTCGACGAGGTCGTCTGCAACCTGTTGAGCCGCGGCCGCTGGCGTGGCGATGATGGCAATGGCGATCTTCTGTTTCGAGGCAACGGTTTTCAATCGATCCATCGCAGTGACCACCACACCTCTGATGTTCTCTCCGATCTTGGATGGCTCGTTGTCGAAAATCGCCACGATGCTAAAGCCCCGCTCGGCGAATCCCTTGTAGTTCGCAAGGGCTCTGCCGAGGTTGCCGAATCCAACGATCGCCACTGGCCAATCCTTGGTAAGCCCGAGCTCGCTCGATATCTGGTCTACGAGCAGATCGACGTCATAGCCGACGCCTCGGGTGCCATAGGTGCCGAGGTACGATAGGTCCTTGCGGACCTTCGCCGCATTGACTCCAGCAAGTTCTGCTAGCAGCTCCGACGAAATCGTCGGCTGTCTGCGCTCGGTGACCTCGATGAGAGCCCGAAGATACAAGGGCAAACGCCCAACCGTAGCTTCGGGAACCTGCCTCGCCTTCAAAACTCCCCCCGGGATCGCCTTGGTCTCATCCTAGGGAGTTTGTGACTTGCTTCACAAACTCCGAGGAACGATCGCCCCAGAGATGGCACTCGCCAGAGTGTCTGGATCATCTCCCGCTTCGAACACCTTCGATCCGGACACCTCGACCACGGGGATAGTGAGACCATATTGCATCTCCAATTGGTCGCTACCAGCGATATCTACCCGGATGAAAGGCAGCCCTGAACGCACCAGAGCTTGTTCCGCTTCGTCGCAGAGGTGGCAGCCAGAGCGCGTGTAGAAATGGATCTTTGGAATCACTGCGGCTCGGTCGTCGAACCCTTTTCCGCATCCGAGATCGACGGAACCTCCGGGATCATGGCGGGGGCCATCTCAGCCTCTGGTTCGCCCGTTACATCGCCAGTTGCTTTGGTGGTGACTGGAGCCTGGATCGTCTTGGTTCGAAGAAAACCGAGGAACATGATCGAGATACCGATCAACAACGCGACCGCGAAGATCGCACCTCCGGCGCGGCCCAACTTCGGGATCCCAGCCGCCCCACTCCCCGCGGCGACCACGAAGGTCCCGACCGCGATCAAGATGTTGGCAGAGGCCAATCTCCTCAGGTACTCATCGCGCTTGCGGGACAACTTCCATGCCGACCATAAGGCGCCTGCAACGATCACGATGAATGCCGTGGAGGACATATAGCGCGCCAGCAGGATTGGTGTGTTCTCGAGCACTGCATGCGCGCGCGGGATCCGTCCAGCGGCCGCTGACAGAACGTTCGTCTTTAGTTTGGCTGTGTAGACGATGCCCGCCGAGAAGACCGAAAGCACCGCAACCAGCATGGCCAAGAGGTGGCCAACCTTCTTGGGAGCGAGCAGATAGATGGTTCCCAGACTTAGCACCGGCACATTCACGATCGCTCCGAAAAGGAAGTAAGTCCGAAACAGCAAAGGTGACCAGCCTTGGAGCATCCCGATGCTCGCCGCAAGTGATGCGATACAGAACATCAACATCGCGATCGTCCATGTAAGCTGATGTGGCTTGTGTCTTTTGAAGTACGAGACCGAGGTGAAGATCGCGAACAATAAGGCCACGACTGCCGCTGCAAGAGGGAAAAGGTACATCTAGACCGGTGGCCCCAATTCTTGCGGACGCAGCATCCGTTTCAAAACCTTGCCCGATGGCAAGCGTGGCAGATCACTCACGAACTCAACCTCCGAGGGAACCTTGAACCTAGCTAGAAGTCTCGCACAGTGCACAAGCATCGCCTCTTCACTTTCCAAAAGTCCTTCATAAAGTTTCACGAAAGCCTTGATCGCCTCGCCCTGACGTGGGTGGGGCACGCCAACCACCGCGGCGTCCTCGACCGATGGGTGCGCCCTGATCGCGTCTTCAACCTCACGCGGGTAAACGTTGAATCCTGAAACGATGATCAATTCTTTCTTGCGGTCCACCAACCACACATAACCGTCCTCGTCGCGATAGGCGATGTCGCCTGTGCGAAACCAATCTCCTGCGAAAGCCGCTTCACTCGCCTGCTCATCTGCCCAATATCCCCCGAAGACATTCGGCCCCCGAGCCCATATCTCACCCGGGTCCCCGAACATCACTTCCGCGCCGGTCTCATCGACGATGCGCAACTCGATGCCATCGAGGGGCAAACCAACGGAGCCCGGTCGCTGCTCAGACATCCTCGTCGTGGTGAGGGTCGGCGACGTTTCCGTGAGGCCATATCCCTCCCATATCTCCACCCCGAACGCTTCACGGAAGGCAGGGATGGTTTCTGCAGCCAGCTTCGAGGCCCCCGAAACGGCGAACCTTACGCTTTCCAAGCGTTGGTGGGAGATGTCGGGCGAAGTCAACCACGAGATGAACATCGGCGGCGCGCCCACCAGCACCGTGACTGCGTTGGATCTTACCGATTCCATGGTTGCGATGGTGGCGAAACGCTCTTCGAGAACCACAGCCGCACCTTGCCTCACGGAGAGACCTAGTACGACGTTGAGGCCATAGATGTGAAACATCGGCAGGACCCCGAGAACCACATCACCGGGCTCTGTCGTGGCCGACGGGATCGCAACCATCTGATCGATGTTGGATGACAGATTCCCGTGAGTGAGCATCGCGGCCTTGGGCCCACCCGAGGTACCTGAGGTGTGGGCAAGAACGGCCAGATCTTGCGAAGAGATGGTGACATCGGGCACCTGACCATCGGAAAGGATGCTTTCGAACGGGCGCGCGCTCGAGTGTTTGCCGATGACGAACACTGGACACGGATGCGGGCCAGCCGACATGACTTCATTCACGACGGCCTCGTCGGCGATGATGGCACGCGCATTCACTGTAGCCAGATAAGGCCTAAGTTCATGTGCCTTCGATCCGATATTCAAGGGCGCGCTGACCGCTCCGATGCGGACTATCCCGTAGTGGATGGCGGCGAACACTGGGCGATTGCCTACAGCGAACGCAACACGGTCCCCCTTACGCACACCCAGTTTATGAAGGCCGCAAGCTAACCGGTCGGCTCCCTCGTCGAGTTGCCTGAAGGTCGTTGGTACGCCCTGGAACAAAAGGGCGATGCTATCTGGCGAACGGGCCGCGGTTATCCGAAGGTCATCGGCGATGCTCTGCGGCTGGTCAGTCATCAGATGATCGCCCCTTGTTTCAACAATCGATCACGCAATTCATCGGTGTCGACTCCACGTACAGGGACTTTCTTTTCTGTCGCGATGGCCGCAGCGGTTCCTGCAGCCTGGCCTTGCACCATCGAAGTAGCGATAACGCGGCTAGACGCAGTCGCTTTGCTGTCTGCAGAAGCACACCTGCCCGCTACCAACAGGTTGTCGACACCTTTCGATATGAGCATGCGGTACGGCATCTGATAGTGGGTTCCCTCCTCTAACCAAACGTAATCGGTATGTCTGCCCTCCCAGTGAAACTCCTCGGGCCAGGACGCGCATCCGATGGCGTCATCGAATCGTCCTTCGCCGACGACGTCATCGTGGGTCAGGATATGTTCCCCGATCGTTCGACGAGTCTCTCTGACACCCAGCTGGGTTGGGGTATCGACCAGGAACGACGCCTCGAACCCGGGCATGAAAGTCTTGAGGAAAAGGTGGGCCTTTTCGGCGGCCTGCCGGCCATCGAACTCGGCTTCGGTTGCATCTTTGACGTCGGTCATGTCAGGGGGACCGCCTCTTCTGGCCGATATGCGGGTCATCGCACCTAGGACCTCGCCGGGCCTGAACGTGGGGAACAAGGCGCCTGAATCGCGGGTGAGCCCCCATTCGTTCTCACCGGCATGTTCAACCAACAGTTTGGTGAGCATCGACGTGACCGCACCCGACATCGCAGAAGGTGTTATCTCGACACCGGCAGGGATGGCCTCCAATGCGGTCGTTCTGGCTTTCTCGAAATCGACGTTGCCCATGAGGAATTGCATAGATGGCATCTGGCGCTCTCCGGCGGGGGCCATCACCGTTTCACAGCCAGCGAACGATGCAAGATCGGCATCGCCCGAGCAGTCGATGAACACCTCGGCTGTGATTGTCATAGGGCCACGCTTGGTCGCGATGACGATGGCCTTTAGATGCCCGCCTTCTACTTCTGCATCAACCACCATCGAATGCAGATAAGGGACTACTTCGGAGCGTTGGATCCAGGAGTCCGCTTGTCGCTTGAAAGCCCAAGGCACATAGATCAAAACGGCCGTGGCTTTGAATGGCACAGGCCCGAATGCGTTCCCGCCCGTCATCAGTGACGCTGCCCAGTCGCGGGCGAGACCGCCAGAAACAGGGTCTCCAGTGGAATCACGGTACAGGCCACAGATCGTGCCTACGTAAGCCGAAACGGCATTGCCCCCCAGGAACCCATAGCGTTCGACAAGTGCAACACGAGCCCCCCAAGTTGAGGCACTGAGAGCAGCCGCGATACCGGCTGAGCCCCCACCCACAACTACAACGTCGTAGTGTCCTATCGAGATCGCGCCCGGCGATGTGATCGTTTGCTCTGTCATGTGAAGGGTTCAAGTATTCCAGGTCGAGCGACGATACCGAGGTGCCGGAGGTAACCCTTGAGTCTTAGAACGAAAATGTTGCTGGGTACGGCGATCGTCGCCGCATCCTGGGTAGCATCGATCAGCTCCGCTTGGGCGAGCGGAGAAGAGTCCTGCTTCACCTCACGCACCAACTCGGCTCGGATCTCAGCAGGAGTTGCCCCCCTCACGACCAGGGGGGACCTGGTTTCGATCGCTCGCAGACACTCGAGTCAGATGGCTGCCTCAGGAACCATCTTTCACAACGGCAATCTTGCCAATGAAGCGCCCAGCGATTGGCAGGCCCTTGGGGAGAATGTTGGCATGGGCCCGACGTGCGATGACATCCACACTGCATTCATGAACTCGCCGCATCACCGCGCCAACATATTGGACTCGCAATTCAACTACGTGGGGATAGGGGTTGTGGTTGCCTCCGACGGAACGATCTACGTGACCGAGGTCTTCATGAAAGCTTCGGGGGGCACAACCACCCCGACTGCTCCAGTTGCCAGACCTCGGCGAGTCACCGCCCCCACCAAACCCAGAGCCACGCAACCTGCCCCAGCTGCCCCGGCGCCCGAACCATCGCCATCTCCCTCACCGCCTCCTGGCTCAAAGGTGACGGGGAAGATGGCGGCATATTTCGACTTTCTGCGGGGCGAGGACTTTCCCTCTGATCAAACGCGCGCCAGATACCACCCCGAGAGTGCGCCGGCTGATGACTTTGACTTCTACTCGATAGCATCCACCAGAGGAAGTCTGTTCGACGAGATAGCTACCTTCCTTGGAGGGGTCCTAGCGGGCGGATCGTAGCCGACACCATAGACTTGGGCCGGTGCAAGAGCCGAGCCCGCTCCGTCCAAAGATCATCGCCTCAACGGGGACGTTCTGGATGTGGCCGCTCGATCGAACCTTTGGAACTCTGGCAGAAGCCGGCTTCGAAGCAGCCGAATTGATGGTCACACGTGACCCGCGCACGCAATCGGCCCAGGCTCCCGGCACGATCGCAGCCCAAGAGGGAATGAAGATCGTGGCACTACATGCCCCGATGCTCGTGGTGACAAGGCGCGTTTGGGGGCCGAACTTCTTGAGCATCATCGAGCGATCGACAGAGGTTGCGAAAGCGCTCGAAGCCGACATCGTTGTTGTGCATCCACCCTATGTTTGGGAACTTCAATACCAGCGATGGCTGCTCAATGAACTCGATCGTTTCAGCGCCGACAACGGGGTCGCCATCGCGGTTGAGAACATGTTCAGGTTGTGGCTCGGTGGGACTCCGGTGCGGGGGCACCGTTGGGTGAGCCCTGCCGATCTGGAACGTTTCACTCAACTGACCCTCGATACGAGCCACTGTGGGGTTGACGGCTACGACATATTGGAGGCGCTCGACCGCCTTCGGGGGCGTTTAGCTCACATCCACTTGTCCGATTCTGTGGGTGACCACAGAGACAATCACGCCTTCCCGGGAGAAGGGACCCTGCCGCTGGCGAAGTTCGTGGGAAAGCTAGCCGAGGTTGGGTTCCAGGGGTCGATCTCACTGGAACTCGACGTGCGGCCACTGATCGACGATCCATCCAGACTTACTCAGGCGCTCATACGAGCACGGGAGTTCTGCGAGGAAAACCTGTCATGAATCAAGGTCGGCTTGGTGACTGACGATAACGACGAAGAGGGAGGGCCTATGGCTGCCAGTGTGGTTGTGGTAGACGACACTGAACACGTAAGACAGATGCTGGTTTCCATGCTCACGCTCGACGGCTTCGACGTTGTAGGCGAAGGAGCCACTGGTGACGAAGCTACCGATCTGGCGGTCAAGTTAGAACCTGATGTTCTGATCATCGATTACTCGATGCCCGGGATGAATGGGCTCGAAGCATCGAAGAAGGTTCTTGCGGCTCTCCCCCAACAAAACATCATCCTTTACACGGCCTACATCGACAATGCCCTGAAGGAAGAGGCGAAGAGAGTGGGCATCGCCCTTACTATCGGCAAGGTTGAAGGGCTTGAGACACTCGAAAGGAGTATCTCGGAACTTTGTCTTCAGATGAAGAAAGACTGACGGCGCTGCCAACCGTTCCCCCACTCCGCGAAGAAAGAGAAGTCGAACTCGAACGCGTGAACCGCTATCTTCGGATAGCCGTTGTCACGCGATTCCTCGCGATAGCTGGCGTGCTAGCAGCCATCCGCCTGCCTCAGATGCATCCGATCGATGTTCGCATCTTCGTCACGATGATCGGCATCGAGATCGCCGCCAATCTCACGTACTTCGTGGTTGGCTTCAAACGATGGCCGAAGGCGGCGTTCCATGTTTCGGGCCTCGTCGACGTGGTTGCGATCGGTTCGTTGGTTTACTTAACAGGCGGCACTCAATCGCATTTCATCGCCCTGTTTGCGTTGGTCATCGTCTTCAACTGCATCTTCTATGGATGGACCGGGGCATCAACCGCAACCATCCCGAGCATCATCGCTTTCACCATCGCATCGGCAGCATCACCGCAGCCGATGGATCTGGCCATAGTCGCGGTGACGATCGGAGCCTGGGCGGCCCTTACTTTCCTCTCGGCGATCGTCGGCGAACGCGAAGAGACCGATCGAAAGAACCTGTGGTGGGCGGCGAGGATGAACGCAAGGCAGGCCCAACAGATCACAACTCTTTACGAAACCAGCAACAGCATCAGCAACCACATGGAGGCCGAAGCGCTGCTATCCGAAGCCGTGGAGAAAACACAAGAACTTGCAACCCAGATGTGGGGAGAGGTTGTGACAAGCATCTCCCTCATCGACGAACAGCGAGCAACGCTCAACATAGTTCGAGTTGAAGGTCCTGCTGGACTAACGGCTCCGTCGACGGTGCCTCTTGATGCCCTGCCCAAAGTATCGAGGGGTACTTTACTGAGCGGCGAACCCTTCTTCGTTTCCGCGAGCGCGATGGCCGAGCTCAGGCAGTCCTTCGGGCTCCCAGAGGCTTCCACCGCGATGGGGGCTCCCATCAAAGTCGGAGAAAAGACTTTAGGCACCCTTGGCGTTCGATCATCGGCAGGAGCCGTGCCAACCACTGAACAACTCGAATTACTAACCACTATCGCCAATCATGTCGGGTCTGCACTAGGACGCGTGCAGGCAGTGGAACACGAACAGAAAAGACGCAAAGAAGCCATCGGTTTATTCGAACTGGCTCGTAGCCTGAAAGAGATAGGTGAGGTCAACGAGATATTGCGCCGCATCTCGGCTTCCGCATTAGAGATCGCAGATGTCGAGATAGCAGGAGTATTTCTGATATCGGGCGACCGCACGACCATCGATGCCAAGGGTTGGGCAGTCAAGACCGAAGATGAACCGACTCGCGAATCCGTCCAAGCATTGATGCCTATCCCGCTGGAGGTCGTAACCGAGCTGATCAACGAAGCCAAACCTACGGTTATCGACATCGATAAGGGACCGAAGGTCTACAGAGACCTCGCCACACTTTTCGGCGCCAGATCGGCGGTTGCGTTCCCGATCTACATCCGAGAGATACCTCAAGGACTTCTGGTCTTAGCGCAAAGCTTCGACGCCTCGTTCAGTATCGCCCAGTTCCAGATCGGCGAAGCGATCGGGGGCCTTGCTTCGGTTGCGGTGGAGAATGCTCGACTATTCCAGGCCGAGGTCATGAGAAGCCGAGAGAACGCAGCGATGCTGGACGTAGCCAAACTGGTCGCGGCCAGTCTTGATCGTCGCGAGGTCTTGGAAAAGATATCCGAGGCCACGATCGAAGCCACCGGTGCCAAGTGGTGTTCCATCTTCTTGATCGAAGATCAAAGACTCGTGCCAGAGACCTTTCGTGCAACCCCCGGGACCGATACCCAGGCGTGGCACTTGGAGAAGCTGCAGATCGAACGCGAATTGGCGACCTTTCTTCGCGAAGGAAGACCCATCCTCATCGAGCCATCGCGCCGATCTGAACATGTGCGTTTCCCGGAGAAGTGGTTGCAGGCGATGCATATAACAAGAGCCACCTTGGCTCCTTTGGTCATGCGCAACGAAGCACTGGGGATGTTGATGCTAGAAGGCCCTGCCGACGAATCTAACCCAGAGTCGGCCCTGAGACTCATCGAAGGCATAGCGTTCCTAGCCGCGGCTGCCATCGACAATGCCAACCGGTTCGAATCCGAAAAGGAAGCCGTCGCAGAGCTCAAGAAACTCGACCGCCTTAAAACTGAATTCGTCTCGACCGCGTCGCACGAACTGCGTTCTCCGCTAACGTCAATCACCGGGTTCGCCAGGACCTTGTTGCGTGGAGGTTCGCAGTTCAGCGAAGAGCAACGCCGCGAGTTCCTCGAGGTCATCGACAACCAGGCGAAACAGCTGGCCCGACTGATCGATGATCTGCTTACTGTTTCGAAGATCGAAGAAGGCGAGATGCCTATGGAATTCGCCTCGGTCCAGATCGAGATGATAGCTCGTGACCAAGTAACCGCTATGAAGGTGCGAACAGCGTTACACGATTTCGTTGTCGACTTTCCCACAGGATTTCCGGCGATCACGGCCGATGAATCGAAGATGATCGAGGTCATCTCCAACCTGATCGACAACGCGATCAAGTACTCCCCTCAGGGTGGCACGATCGCGGTCTCGGGACAAGAACATATAGATCACATCGAGATCTGTGTTTCCGACGAAGGCGTTGGGATCCCACTTGCGAGGATGGATAGCGTCTTCGAGAAGTTCTTCCAAACGCAGGACCGTCCTCAAGCTGGCGGCGCCGGTCTTGGTCTTTACATCGTTAGAAGACTCGTTGAAGCGCATGGAGGTCGCATCTGGGCAAGACCTCGCTCACAGCGAGGCACGGAATTCGTTTTCACTCTGCCGAAGGTTCCTGCCGCTAACCCAGTTCAGGGCCATTAGTCGGCTTTTTAGCGTTTGCCGGTGACCAGCCTCAGTATCGCCAGGAAGACAGTCGCCCCAACGAAAGCGACGACGATCGTCCCAACGTAGTGACCGCGCGGCGCAGAGATGCCCAATCTGTCGAATATCCACCCGCCGATGACAGCACCAACAACGCCCACGAGGATATTGAGCAAACAGCCCATCCGCGCGTTCGTCCCCGTCACGAGGCTCGCCAGCCACCCCGCGATCCCACCTGCGAAAACCCAGAAGATGATGTGGCTCATCAGTTGAACACCTCGCCTCGCACTCGTGAAACTACGGTTATCCTCGGTGCATGCGTGCACGAACCCTTATCGCCGTTGTCCTGCTTCTGGCAGCCATCGCTTTGGCTGGCGTAGCCGGAGTCATACAGATGAGTGGCGCTTTGCATCGTTAGCCGAAAACTCCCCTTCTAGCTGCGACATTTCGATTCAACATCTGTTGAATGGTGTCACGAACCTTGTCGGTCAGATCGAAAACCAGCATGGTGTCTTCATAGGCATCGGCGGGGTAAACATCGGTTTCAAGGGGATCACCGTACTCGATCATCCACTTCGAAGGCAGTGGAACCGCGCCCAGAGCCCCCAGCACCGGGAAGAACGGCGTTACCGGGAAGTATGGAAACCCCAGTAAGCGCGCTAGAGGCTTTAGATCGGCGACCATCGGGTAGATCTCCTCGGCCCCCACGATCGCGACCGGGATGATAGGCACCCTAGCCTTCAACGCAACTTCGATGAACCCTCCCCTGCCGAATCGCTGCAAGCGGTACCGCTGGTGATATGGCTTTCCAACTCCCTTGTAGCCTTCTGGGAAGACGCCAACCAACTCGCCCGCGCCAAGCATCCGCAGCGTGTCATCTTCGATAGCGACCGCGTTGCCGGTCTTGCGCGCAAGGTGAGATATGAACGGAAATTCCCAGACAAGGTCTGCACCGATAAGACGGACATGACGCCTGGCTGGATGCTCTTCGAGCAGCCCGAATTTCATCATCACCGCGTCCCAAGGTACGGTCCCCGAATGATTGGACACCAGCAGTGCCGGTCCGGTCGCGGGAACATTCTCGATGCCAATCGTGCTTACTCGCCAATAGTGTTGATAAAGCGCCATGGCAACGGGGTGAAGCATCTCGGTCAACTCTCGGTCGAAACCGAACGCGTCGACCTGGTAATCCCCCAGAAGCCTTCGCCTCGCGAATGCAGCCAACTGCAAGATCTTCTCCTGCAGCAAAGCCTCGGGCGGAAGCCGCTCGGCCTCAGTGGGCTTGGTTATGCGTCGAGGCCCCGCATGCACGCGGCAGAAACCCCGTTCATCGATCGCGTGATTGCGACACCGTTTGCCCGAAGAAGTGATTGCCCTGCATCTTTCAGGGATCGGACGCGTTGCTGTTCCCGTTTCGATATTCACGCTTTGCCCGAACCTTCGACCGCGTGAGGCCGGGACGCGGGAGTCTCACCCAGCCTCGTTATAAGAGCGTAAAGTTCCTTTTCCCAATCGCCAAAAGCACCTTTAGATGAAGAAGCACGAGATTCGACGAACTCTTTGAGGGCATCCATCGTTGAATATCTCGGCTTGTAACCGAACGTCGATCTGAGGCGGGTGGTGTCGACAACCCTTCCATGCAATATGAGGCCAACCTGATCGCTGGAGAAGTCGATCGATCCGGTTCGGCGAAGAACATCGCCAACGATATTCGCCAGTTGGGCAACTATCGGAACCGGCAGTCGACGCGCGATCCTGATTGCCTGCGATAGATAAACAACCCCGTCTGCTGCTACGTTGAAAACACCGGGGTGATCTTGAACAACGGCTCTTCGAAGAACCTCGATGGCGTCCTCCTCGTGGAGCAACTGCAGCCGCGGGTCGAACCCAAGAGCGGTTGGTACGAATGGCAGTGAGAAGAATTGGGTCATGTTCGTCTCGGCGGTTGGACCTATGACATTAGCCAGTCTGAGGATGGTTAGTTTCACATCTGGGCGGCGCCTTCCGAAGTCTCGTGCGAACTGCTCGGCATCGAATATGTCCTTGGAATAACCGTGGTTGGGCTGAGACCTGCTGATCCAGTCCTCTCGCAAGATCGACGGTTCACCAGGGTCGTATCCGTACGCGGCTGTCGAGGAACGAACCACAACCTTACTGATGGATTCCGTGCGCTGACAGGCACCAAGCAGTTGCATCGTGCCGATCACGTTCCATTCCTTCTGCGCGGAGCGACCGCCTGCCTTCCCTGGGCGTGACGTCAGGTCGGCGTGAACGACGGTATCGACTGCAGTAGCCGTTATGACACGCGCTATCAAAGGGCTGCGGATGTCGGCGCGGATGAATTCAGCCCGCCCCATGTCGATCTTGGGTGGTTCGAGATCAACCCCAGCGACATAAGTGATCCCCGCAGAAGCCCCTGCATCAGACAAAACCTTCGCAAGGCTTGCACCAAGGAAGCTCGAGACCCCTGTTATCAGTACTCGTTCAGACACGCGACCTAGGCTATAGCATTCAGTCTTCTGCGCCAGAGCCCGGCGGACCGATGATCACCGACGACCCAAGCTCGGCCCCCAAACGGTCGGCGGCGCTCCCGTGATTGACCGAAACGGCGATCAATCCATGCGAATCCTCGATCACCACGAATTCCCCCTGCCCAACCGAAGCGAAAGCGAGCCCATATGTGACCAGGCTGCGGTGGCCTTCAAGTCGCACTTCCATCATTTCGCCAGGGGCCAGACCCATCTCGATCATCTGGCTCGGGTGCAGGTTCAGCTGAAGGTTCCCGAATCGGTCTATGTGAAGTACGGTCGCATGGAAGTGGTCGTCATGCCGCCTTGGCTCCGGAACGGTGAGCCCGATCAAACTCTCCACCGCGACTTCGTCTCCGAAATCAGCCGGATCGATGCCATTGGCCAGATGTGCCGCAGCGGGAGCAAAGATGTCGCGGCCTTGGAACGTCCGCGAAGGATTGGGGAGCATCAACCGCGGATTGGTGATCTTTCGACAGGTCTTGGCCCCATCAAGCGAGGCACAAGCAGCTGTCAGCAAACCGTTGTCCGGACCAACTAAGAACGAGCCATCACCCGTTTCGATGATGACCGGAAGCCTCTCCGACCCTACGCCAGGATCGACGATCGCCAGATGAACTCCAAGCGGCATGTACTTGATGGCTTGCGCGAAGACCATCGCTCCCTCGCGAACACTCTGAGGCTTTATGCCGTGCGTGATATCGATCACTTCTACCTGCGGCGCGATCCTTTTGATGACGCCATGACAAACCCCGACGAACTCATCGCTCAGTCCGTAGTCGGAAAGGAAACTTATGTAGTCGAACCGTTTGCCGGTCATGACGTGCTCTTCCTGATGAAATCGATCAACACTTTTCGAACCTCCTCACCCGAACGTCCTGAAAGCATATCGATGCCGTGGTCCGCCCCGGGGAACAACCTGATATCGGCGCCCGGGTCGTTGGTCCCTTTGAGCATAGACGTGGCGTCTTTGGAGTTGGGGTCCCCCTGAGCGGCCAGGAAGATCTTCTCTGCCGATACAGAGGTAAGCGCAGGTTCAGCGTCAAGGCCCATGAAACGCTCGGGGGCCGAAAGAGTGGCAACGCCCTGCACCTGGATCTGCGACGCTGCCACCAATGAGGCGGTTCCACCCATGCTCGCTCCGATCAGAACGATCTTTTTCACCCCCGAGCGATGCATGAACTCAACGGCTCCAACGACATCGCGAGATATCAATGGGACGTCCTTGGTCCCCTGCGAGTGGCCGTAGCCTCGGAAGTTGAATGTAAGGACCTGAAAACCAAGGTTCGAAAGATCCTTCGCGAACCCGAACCACCTAGATTGATCGCCCGGATACATATGGGCAAGGATCACACCGCGTCCGAGGCGCCCGAATGTTCGTCCTTCGAGGAGCACTCCATCTTGGCTTCGGAAAGAAACCGCAGACCCGCCGGATGTCTTGGAGCACCCAGGGATCACAGATAAAGACAGAACGCAAAGGATCGATAAGAGTCGAAAGGCACGGGCCATCGCGCGAGATTCTAGTGTTACTTTGAGTCACCATGACCGACCACTTGACCGAGCGCGTTCAGGAAAAGATCTTCAGCCGGCCATTCTTCATATTGAGTTTCGCCACATTGTGTTTCTTCTGTTCCCAGTCGTCGCTGATCCCCGTGCTCCCGCGACACCTCAAAGCGCTCGGCGCCTCTTCTCTAGTTGTCGGTCTGGTAGTCGGATCGATGGTCTTTCCCGCGGTGATCTTGAGGCCCCTCGTTGGAAAGCAGATCGATAGGCGGGGCAGGAGGATATTCATCTGGATCGGTCTCGTTGTTGGAACGGTGTGTTCGTTCGGGTACACGCTGGCCCCTAACATCGCGTCGATATTTGTGTTGAGGTTGTTCCACGGGGCCGCTATGGCTTGTTTCTACCCAGGCGCCACAACGCTATCGACCGACCTTGCCCCCAAAGGCAGACGTGCCGCCGCCCTTAGCTACTTCTCGATGTTCCTGTTCGCCGGCACCGCGCTTGGGCCGGCCATCGGGGAGGGTCTTTACCATTCGAACGGCGCCAAGGGTGCGTTTGCAGCCTCGGGATCGCTTGCACTTGCCGGACTAGTGGTCGCGTTGTTCATCGAACGGACCGGACCCTTGTTGGGGTCTGACCCGATCAAGATGCCGTTCCTTCATCGAGCTGCATTCTTCCCCGCGATCGTCCTTTCGATGGTCGCGTTCGCCGAAGGCGGGGCTGAGGCATTCGTACCACTGTATGTAACCGCCAAAGGCAACGGGGACAGCCGCATCTTCTTCACGACGCTGGCGCTGACCATCATCTTCGCCAGGATATTCGTGGGCCGCATCGCCGATCGCTACGGTCGCCCGGCCGTGATCATCCCAGGCACCGCGCTCATCGCAGTGTCGATGTACGTACTTGCGTCGTCGGCAAGCCCGGTCACGGTGGGAATCTCAGCAGTTATCTTTGGGGTCGGTTGGGGACTGCTGTTCCCGGGCCTGTTCGCCCTCACGATGGATCGCGTAAGCGTGAACGAACGCGGGTCGGCAACGGGAACATTCACAGCTGCATTCGACCTGATGTTCGGCGCGGGGCAAGTAACCCTCGGCTGGTTGCTGGAAGCAACGAACTTCACGACGATCTTCGTGGTGGCTGGCTCGGTGGCTCTGGGAGCCACGCTTTTGTTCGTGAGCGGATACTCCCGCTCTGCAACAAGGTTCCCGGCTTTCCCCGAATGAACTAGAAGTTACTTACCCTGTTGACGGCGCTGCCAGCGCGTCTTCTTGAGCATCTTCTTATGCTTCTTCTTGCGCATCTTCTTGCGGCGCTTCTTCACAACCGACGACATGAACTACCTTTCCTCGCTAACGATCACTGCCCGAACAACTCCCTAACCGTGACTCGGCCCAACGTCCTACCGTCGGCAGATATCCGGATAGAGCCAAGACGAAGGCCATTGGCACCTTCTGTGACCGGAGAGACCATCCTTAGGACATTCTCCTGCCGGTCGTACTCGAGGAATCCGATCCCCGTGCACTTGCCTTTCCCATCCTCCAGCCCCACCACCAAACCGTCCAACCTGCCGAGATCGGTCTCTGGCGGGATGGCTGGCATGAAGACCGTGGTCTTCACCCGCCAGCGCGACAGCGGAGGCTGGAAGTATGACGCCAAACGGCCTTCTCGCGCTAGGAGTCGCTCCTCGGCGGACCTTTCGACGATGGCAGACTCCACTTTCAGCGCTGTCACCTCTGCTGGGAAGAAACGGCTTACAACGCCGAGGATGGGGTCGAGCTCCTCGCCCCTTTGAAAGCCAACGACCTTATCTGGTTGGATCAGATCGAGTTTGTGGTACTTGAGCATCTCCGCATAGACCCCGGAGATGAAGGCGCTGGTGTCGACCACGATCAGGTCGCATCCTGCCGCTCGTGCGTGGTTGACGAGCCTGGCAGTGCTGGCGACGTGAGGCAGCAGATGTCCCTCGGGGGAGGTTGAACCAACAAAGCCGATCTCGTCGGCCATGGCTACCGTCTGCGGTGTGATGGCCTCGAGTTGGTCGCAATATTTGAGCCCAACGCACGTTGGAGGGCCTATGGTCGATTGACCTACGTCGGCATCAACGTAGGCAACCGAAAGGCCCTTGGCCTTGGCATGGTCGGCGATCGACAACCCGAAGCTCGTCTTTCCGGTATCGATACCTCCGAGCAGAACGATCGTTCCGCGCGCCTCAACCAATCCCTCGATCAGTTCGTGCTGGCTTACCCGCGTCATGGCATCTCCCGAAGGATGGTCTCATTCAGCGCGGTTCTTCCCTAAAGGGATATGACAGGTCGACAGACCTTAGTGATCAAACTGCCCTGACGTAGTGATCGTCGAGGTAGCGATGCACATCGGATTCTCGTACTCGATAGCGATTTCCCACTTGCACCGCCTTCAAGGAGCCTGATCTGATCAGCCGGTAGACCGTCATATTAGAAACGCGCATAAGGCGAGCCACTTCGCTCACAGTCAAGAAATCTGAAATCATTTCGCGAGCCAGTGCGCTCACCCCTTTACACGAGTATACACCGGTGCATTTCTGACCGATTCAGTTACCCAGGAGCAATTCGCCCTCTCGAAGCACGACCTGTCCGTCGAGTTCTAAAGTCACGTTCTTGATGACGCCATCGTGGTGAGAGGCGACCTGGGCGGTTGTTCCCCCTATCGAGGCGTTGTTGCCGAAAGCCACATGCACAGTCGATGCCACCTTCTCATCCTCGAGGATGTTTCCCGTGATGATCGCCCTGTCGTTGGTACCCACCCCCAACTCGGCTATCTCCCAGGCAAGGGGACCATATCGGTGAGGCAGATCTTCGAACTGCGGAGCCGGACCGGCCGATGTTGCGACAACCCGGCCCCCTGAAACCTGGACGCGATATGGGGACTTCAGCAATTGATCAGGAGAAAGTGAACCGTCGAAAACGAGTATTCCCTCGGTCATGCCTTCGACCGGGGCGATGAAGGCCTCGCCCGCCGGGAGGTTTCCAAAAGCACCCTTGGCACTCAGATCGCCGTCGTCGGAGATGCCCGATCGCGAGCTGAGATCGAATACGCAGTCGGAGCCCCCTGGGCTCGTCAGCCTTGCGACCGACGCATCGGTTAGTGCTTTGGCATAAGCCTCACCCAGCCGCTTCAGCATTTCGGGGTCCGCGCCCAATGCCCGCACCATCATGTCTTCCGTGACGATCGGCATACTCGCGCACCGGGCGCCTTTGAGGGTGGCCGCCTTACGGGCCGACGTGTGCGACAGCGATTTCGAGGTGGGGGCGACTATGACGTCTGCTTCCAGCATGGCGCTCGCCACGGCAGAGGGCAGCTCGGCGCCGTGTGTCTCGCGCTCTAGGATCTCCAACATCACGACTTCGGCCCCCGCCTCGCGGGCCGCCAGGAACAGCGCCATGGCGATCCGGCGCCTCCACTCGTCGGTGATTATCAGGACCTGCTCGCCCTCCTTGACGGCCAGGTGGTTCAAGATCACCGCTTGGGCGGACCTCTCCAACTCCTCCATGTGTGACCCGACTCCCTCGCGACTTGCTTAGTGGCCGACTTGCCATGATTGTATCGGTGGCGCATCGCCAACACCTACCAACAAGGAGCCTTCACCATGTCGAACGAATTCTCACTCGAAGGAAAAGTTGCACTCGTCACAGGAGCCAGCCGAGGCATCGGCAAGGCGATCGCTATCGGGTTTGCGCGATATGGGGCCGATGTCGCCGTCGCCGCGCGCACAGTTTCAGACTTGGAAGAAACCGCGAAACAGATCGAGGCTACGGGTAGGCGTGCAGTTGCCATCCCTTGCGACGTTACTGACACCGAGCAGGTGGAAAGCATGGTCGCCAAGACAATCGCGGACCTGGGTGGGTTGCACATCGTCGTTAACAACGCGGGAGGAACAAGGTTCATGGCCCCCATCGCTGCGATGAGGCAGGACGGATGGGACAAGGTCATCGACCTCAATATGAGTTCGATCTTTAGAGTCTGCAAAGCAGTATCCGGACATCTGATGTCGCAAGGGGGTGGCTCGGTGATCAACGTTGCTTCGATCGACGGGGTAGAACCGACGCCGCTTCGAGTCAATTACTCAGCCGCGAAAGCCGGCGTCATCGCGATGACCCGTGTCCTGGCGCAAGAGTGGGCGGCCATTGGGGTTCGCGTGAACACGCTTTCTCCCGGAGCGGTAGAAACCGACATATGGGGTTCTTTGGCCGAGGATGACTCCTTCGTGAAGATGGTCACGGACCGGATCCCGATGGGAAGGTGGGCCACAGCCGAGGAGATGGTCGGCGCGGCGGTGTTCCTCGCGTCAGACGCGTCGTCTTATGTGACCGGCGCGAACTTGATCGTCGATGGAGGAACCACCGCCTGATCCGCGAAGCAGCAACACAGTGAATCTCACAGTCGCGATATTCGGCGCGCTATTACTCATCAGCGTCCTACTTTCAGAGATCGCACACCGAACCGTCCTGTCGCTCGCGGTCTTGTTCCTCGTCGCGGGTTTCGTCCTCGGCGGCGGTGGAGTTGGCGTGATGTCGTTCGACACGAAGGACCCCGCGGTTGGTCTCATCGCAGAACTCGCGTTGTTCAGCATCTTGTTCACCGACGGCATGAAGGCGGGCCTTAGCCAGATCCGTTCGATATGGGGCCTGCCCGGAAGAGCCTTGCTCCTGGGCATGCCCATATGTTTCGGATTGATATCGATAAGCGCGCGGCTTGTTGTTGACATGCCTTGGGCGCACTGCTTCCTGATCGGTGCCATCTTGACGCCGACCGATCCAGTATTCGCATCCGCGATCATCGCTCGCGACGAAGTCCCAAGTCGCCTCAGACATCTGCTGAACGTCGAAAGCGGTCTTAATGACGGTCTTGCATTGCCCGTCGTCGTGATCCTCTTGGCTATCGCTTCGGGAAAGCATCCCCGGCCACTTCATGAAGCGGGCGAACTGTTCGCAGGTTTGCTGCTTGGTCTTTTGATCCCACTCGCCGCGATCTACCTCGAAAAGATCCCATCGTTGGCCGCTGAGAAGAAGTACGAACCCCTGTATGCATTCTCGATAGGCTTGCTAGTGTTCGGAGTTACTGCCGCAACCGGCACGAACAAGTTCATAGGTGCGTTCGCCGCCGGGATGACGATCGCCTCGATCGGTCCAGCGGTCAAAGAGGGGTTCGGTCGCTTCGGCGAGACGGTCGCGGAATTGCTCAAACTGGGAGCCGTTCTCGTCTTCGGCGTAACCATGTCATCGTCGTCGGCTTTCGCCGCAGGACCACGACCTTATATCTTCGCCGCGCTCGCGATAGTTGTGGCTAGACCTGCCTCCATACTCATCTCACTGATCGGATCGAAGATAGATCGAACCGAAGCTCTGGCCGCAGCTTGGTTCGGACCGAAAGGTTTCGCGTCGATCGTCTACGGACTATTCGTGCTTCGCTCGGCGATCCCAGGAGCGAAGCAAGATTTCCAATTGGTCGCATTAACCGTTGTCGCATCGATCATCGTGCATTCATCGACCGACGTATTGGTCGCGCGCAGATTCGTGGATCGAAACGGTGCGGCTTAGTCTTTCATCTGAGCCTTTTGCACCTTACCCGAGAAGTCGACCGATACTGCCTTCCACTCTGTGAACTCGTCCAACGACTGAGGGCCAGCTTCCCGGTGACCATTACCAGTTGACTTCATGCCTCCGAATGGAAGCTGGACCTCGGCTCCGATCGTCGGAGCGTTCACATACACGACTCCAAATTCGAGTTCCCCGATCGCTTTGAACGTCGAAGTGATATCGCGCGTGTAGATCGAACAACTCAATCCGTAGCGGGTTGAATTGGCGATCGCGATCGCCTCTTCCAGTGATTCGAACGACATGATCCCAGTTACTGGACCGAATATCTCTTCCTGGGCGATCCGCATCGAAGGTTTCATCTGGTCGAAGACCGTGGGAGCTATGAAGTTGCCATATGCATGATCGCCCCCGGTCAATTCCTCGCCACCGCTTATCAGAACGGCGCCTTCAGACTTGCCAACCTCGATGTATTCCAAGACCCTGGCCTTTTGTTTCGCATTGATCACCGGAGCAAGTTCGACCTTTGGATCCAACCCTGAGCCAACCTTCATCGCCCCGACACGATCGAGTAGTTTCGAAGTGAATGGCTCCTTCACATCGGGATGCACGATGAGCCTGCTGGTTGCGGTGCATCGCTGCCCACTGGTGGCGAACGCTCCCCACGCGGCCGCCTCGACAGCAAGTTCCAATTCGGCATCTGGCATGACGATCAGAGCATTCTTCGAACCGAGTTCGAGTGAACACCTCTTCATCAAGCGACCGCAGGTCTCGTTGATGTGGCGCCCAACATCGAGTGAACCCGTGAAAGAAACGCCTCGAACGTCGGGATGGTTGACCAATGGCTCGCCAACTTCTTCGCCGAATCCGTGGACCAGATTGAGGACCCCAGGTGGCAGGCCGACCTCTTCGAACACCTGCACCAGCAGTGTCGCAAGCAATGGAGTGTCCTCGGCTGGCTTGAAGATACTGGTACATCCAGCAACGATTGCCGGCGCTATCTTCCAAAGCGGTATAGCGATAGGAAAGTTCCATGGCGTGATCAGTGCCATGACACCGATCGGATGACGGATAGTCATCGAGAACTTGCTCGGCAACTCCGCTGGAACCGTGCTACCAAACGCCCTGCGCCCTTCGCCGGCCATGTAGAAACAAAAGTCGATGCCCTCTTGAACATCGGCCCTGCTCTCCTTGAGTGTCTTGCCCATCTCACGGGTCATGAGTTCGGAGAGCTCCTCTTTCCTTTTCTCCAGGATCAGCCCAGCCCTGAGCAGATAGTCGGCGCGCTCGGGGACCGGGGTCGCCCTCCAGGCTGGATATGCTTCGACCGCTGCCCCGACGGCCTCGTCTACGTCTTTGGCAGCCGAACGAGGAAACTCACCCAGTTCCTGCCGCGAGTCGGCCGGATCGGTACTGGTGAATGTGGCTCCGCTTTCAGCGGGAACCCATTTGCCGCCGATGAAATTCGAGAATCGTTCTGACACGTTCGATCACCCTCTCTATAAGGTTTCGCCTCGGAAGGATAGTCCGGACTGGGACCGGCGAAAACCGATGGCCGCTCAAGCCGAGGTTCTCACACGCCGAAGGTACAAAATGTCCCGGTAGGACTTTTTATCGGCGTGCCGGGCGGAGGTTGACATGGCAACTGCGACGTTTACGTACCGCGTTAGGACCCGCGATGGCCGGGTCGTGAACGGAAGCATGGAGGGCGACTCCAACGCCTCCGTGGCCCAGCGACTTCGTTCTCAGAACATGGTCCCGCTTGAGATCAAGCAAGAGAGCACGGCTGGCTTGAAGATGGAGTTCAAGCTGCCACAGCGGGTGAAATTGAAAGATCTTGCTGTTTTCTCAAGGCAGTTCGCCACCATGATCGCTTCGGGCCTTTCGCTCTTGAGGGCGCTCAACATCCTGTCTGAACAAACCGAAAACAAGAAACTCGCCGAGACGGTTGCCCTCGTAAGAGACGACGTTGAAGGCGGGACGAGCCTGTCGGCATCGATGGCCAAGTACCCCAAGGTGTTCGCTCAACTATTCGTATCGCTTGTGAGGGCAGGTGAAACCGGGGGTCAACTCGATACGGTCTTGGTTCGGATAGCCGATGGATACGAGAAGGACTACCGACTCCGTCAGAAGATCAAGTCGGCCATGACCTATCCAGTGGTCGTTTTCATGATCGCGATCGTGTTGGTCTCGATCATGTTGATCTTCATCGTCCCCACGTTCGCAGCCATGTTCGTGAACCTGGGCGGCGAATTGCCTCTTCCCACGAAGATCCTGCTGTTCCTGAGCCAAAAGGCGATCATCCTCTTGCCGTTAGCAGCGATCCTCGGTGTCACCTCATTCGTCCTTTACAAGCGGTTCCGCAAGAGCTCGGTCGCATTCGCGCTTCGGGCCGACGCCGTGAAGCTCAAGATCCCTGTATTCGGGGACCTTTTCTCCAAGATCGCCCTGGCCCGATTCTCTCGAACGCTTTCTCTTCTGATGCGAAGCGGTGTGCCGGTGCTTCAAGCCCTCGAGATAACCGCAGAGGCAACCGGTAACTTCGTCATCGGAGCGGCCGCTACGGATGTGCGCACGAGCGTGCGTGAAGGGGAAAGCATCTCGGCCCCCCTTAAGAATCACAAGGTCTTCCCGCCGATGGTTGTTCAGATGATCGCTGTCGGTGAAGACACCGGGCAGGTAGACGACATGCTCGACAAGATCGCCGACTTCTATGAGCAAGAGGTCGAATCGACCACAGAATCGCTGACAGCTCTTCTCGAACCGCTGATGATCGCCGTGCTTGGTGGTCTCGTAGGCTCGATGGTCATAGCGCTCTACATGCCTATGTTCAAAGTTTTCGACCTCATCAAATAAGACGGTCCGCATACCGCTTGGCTGGGCTCCAGCTGGCGCCGCCTCGCGTACCTCGGTGCCGACCAACCCTGTAGGGCTCGGCGAGTCGCCCATCCAAGCGGCATGCTCCCCGCGCGGGGAAGGTGGCTGGGCTCCAGCTGGCGCCGCCTCAGAGTGCCCTGTTGAAATCCGCCGATCGCGCCGATGCGGAAACTAATATCCGCGATGCATGTCTGCGATCAACTCTAAAGGTTTGAGGTAAAGGGCCGATATTCCTCAAGCAAGTCGAATGTTCGCAGCACAAAGGCAAACTCATCGCAAGGTGGGGACGCAAAGCCACGGGGCCACGCACGGTGCGTCGGTCAGCCGGGTTACCTGCACAACAGGAACCGCTAAAAGGGCGGGGATCGTTCGTGTGAGGCGGATGTATCTACGAGGTCCCTGGTCGGCTTGCAGGGACAAGAAAGGAAGGTGATTGCGTGTTCGTACGCTATCACGAGCTCATGAAGGAGCGTGAACAAGGATTCACGCTTATCGAGCTCCTAGTTGTCATCCTGATCATCGCCATCCTGGCGGCGATCGCGATTCCGGTTTTCCTCAACCAGAGGAAGAAGGGTTGGAAGGCTCAGGTCGAGTCGACCCTTAAGAACATGGCGACTTCTGAAGAGTCGTATCTAACCAGTAACACGAACTACACCACAGACTTGACCGCACTTAGCAACGAGGGTTTCAAGTACGCAACCTCAGAAGTCACACCCGACACCCCGCTCGTCAGCGGTGCTAGCACGTACTGTTTGCGAGTTGTTTCGGCTCACGACACCAACATCGTTGGTCGATACGATTCATCGGCAGGACGACCTGTGACTGTCGTAGATGGTTCTCTGGCCGCGTGGTCAGCCGCCGCAAGCAGCGGGTGCAGCTGATCAACGGACTTGGGTCTGTGCCAGGGCGGAGTCGTATACGACTCCGCCATGTTCCGTCTTGAATCACGGACAGCGAGAAGCTTTGGCCCATAAACGCGTTGCAGCCCATGATTCTTTACCAACGGGGGATTCGTGCCGATATCTAGTTGACGGAATATGCCGTCTATCGAAGTACGCGCTAAGGAGAGACAAGTGACCAGACACAAGAAGGCTGGAGATGACGGCTTCAGCCTCATCGAGCTACTTGTTGTCATCACCTTGATATCCGTGATCGCGACGATCTCTATGACGGCATACAAAAGCTATGCGAGGTCTCAAGCCCACAGGGGAGGCGTAAGAGAGGTGGTTGCCATACTTCGTAACACTCAGATCAAGGCTGTTACCGAAGAGACAACCTACCAATGCGTTTTCGGCACAACGACCCTCGATGTCTACCGAGATAGCGCGACGCCCCCATCAGCAAGCAACAAGACCAAGAGCTACACGCTCGACGCCAATCTGCAGTTCACTTCTGTTTCCTTCTCGCATGAGGCCCCCGGGTTGCCCGCTAGCAACTGCTTCTTCTTCGCTCGGGGCTCGGCGGATCCCGGCTCATTGAATGTGAAACGGATCGACACGAACAAGATCTTCACTCTCAAGGTTGAAGGACTAACCGCTCGCGTTTGCTACGAGAACTGCTCATGAACGATCGCCTCTTCTTCACTTGGTTCAGATCCAAGGTCACGCGCTCGCGCGAAGAAGAAGGCTTCACGATGATCGAGGTATTGGTGTCATTCACCTTGCTTGCGATCGTCACGCTCGGCACGGTCCCCTTGTTCGTTAGTGGCCTGCGAACCTCGTTGGTATCGAAACTGGATACAGGAGCGAAGAACCTGAACCAAGAACGCATCGAGATCATGCGCAATCTGCCATTCCATATCGACGTTTCTAGTGGTGAGGTCACTCAAACCTCTGGCGTGTGTGAACAACCAGCCCGCACCGATCCGACCGGCTGTCGTTACACCGATCTTCTCGATACCTACTTCCGTTCCTTGACGGTTGCAACTTCTACCACGACAGCCGGCTATGTGAACTCAGCGGGACTGAAGACCTCCGATGAACCCGCTACCCCTTTCTACCGATTCGTCATCAACCCGATCACGGGATTGGCCGGGGGTACGTTCAATCAGAACCGGTACGCACAATACGTCTCGACCCAATTCCTGAGTGTTACCAGCACTGGAAATACCGCGGCGGTGACTCCACGCGCCGGTTATGACTCCCAGTCACCAGGTAATGACTTTGCGCAATCTCGGCTTGTTGGCGTGACGGTCATCACGACATGGACGGCA
This sequence comes from Actinomycetota bacterium, assembly GCA_046262935.1. Taxonomy (GTDB): domain Bacteria; phylum Actinomycetota; class CADDZG01; order JAHWKV01; family JAHWKV01; genus JBHELT01. The sequence goes on from JBHELT010000044.1 coordinate 49,554, forward strand.
GGAAATCAAACGAAGAAACTTGTCAGCTACACGCAGATCGCTGACGGTCGGCCAGGAACTCCCAAGGTGACTCTCGAAGCTCGCGTTATCGCCCTTCGTGTGACTGGAAGCCTGGGTTCGAGTACTCAGTTAACGCTCGATGCTGGGATATCCAACGCGAACGGGAGTCAGGCGAATGGAAGTGAGGCAACGGTGCAGGCGCAGGGGGCCCGGGCCGACATAATCCCGGGCGGCAGCATCGACGGCGCAACGGCAACAGCAAGCGCGCCACCAGACACGAACGCTGCCACCGTAAACGTCGCCGCTCAGATCCTTCAGTTCAGCGGCCAGAACGTCTCGTGCTTCGCCGCAACGGGGGCCTCGAATGTCAGTGCCGCGATCGCAGCTCAACAGCCCTTGGTAGCGTCCTCTGCGAACCCTGCACAGGGCTTAGTGAAGAGAACCGGAAGCGGCTGTAACGGAGGTGCCGGCACACCGAGCAACGTCAACGTCAACCTTGGATTCAGCAACCTGCCCGACTCTACTTTGTTCAACATCGACACTAGCCAGTATATGGTTCGAGTGGACGACACATCGGGGAGTCCACCCAGCGTCTCCGGGCAGGCCTATCTTCAATCATCTGGAGGGTCAGGCCACTCGGCAACATCCTTCGGTTCGGCCAACAGCCAGCTGATCAAGATCCTTCCCACCACTTTCGCGCCCCAGGGTCTAGTTCAGGTTTTCATAACAAGCGCTTCGCTGACCTGCACGACCAACGGTACGATCGGCTCTGCGAGCGCTGCCTTCAACATCACGGTCAATTACTGGAAGCGCGACCCGCTCACGGGTTCGAGTGCCTACGTCTCGACGAACCTGCAGCAAGGCAATCCGTTGGTCAGCCCCCTCAGCGTGGCCGTGCTGAACTCAACACAAGTCACGGTGGACGGAACAGGTCTGCCCGTCTTTCTTTCCTCTTACATCGACACGTGGAACAGTCTTGTGAATCCAATATCGATCATTTCGAATCCTGCGACATCGGTTACATCGAACCTTGGTGGGATCGTTCAGATCAATACAAAGCCCACCCGGTCTGGTGACCCAACGTCAACCATCGGGATCCAGGTTGGTTCCTTGACTTGCACCAGTGAGGACAACCGATGATCCCCATCAAGCAAGCCATCAGCAAACGGATGCGAGATGATGCTGGCTTCACTTTGATTGAAGTTCTGATAGCGATGTTTCTCTTCGCTATCCTCACGACGGTTCTTTTCACGGTGGTTCTGTCGAGCGCGAACACGCTAACGAGCATCAGGACCACGACCGACCTCAACGAGGAAGCACGGCTTGTCATGAATCGGATGTCGCGCGAACTTCGTGAGTCCGAAAACATCATCTCAGTCACCAACCCAGACGGACCATCGTTCGATCCCAACGCTACATCAACTGCCATCACATTCGATGTGGACTTCAACGGGAATGGGTTGATCGAACCAAATGCGTCTGATTCAGAGCGGTTGACCTACAACTACGACCGGCCCAACCGACGCTTGCTTTTGCAAACCTCTAGTCAAACCTTGCCGATCCTGGCCAACAACGTCGAGGCATTCAAACTCACATACACAAGCAGGAACTATGACTGTGATCAGAACAAAGACGGAACCGTTACTTGGTTGGAAGTGGACCAGGCACCAAGCCCATGTCCTGCCAGTGCCGGCAATTCCAACAGTTTGCTCGATGTGGAGCTAAACAACATCAATTCATTGACCATCGAATTGACAGTGCTAACCGGGGCGAAACAGCAGGACTATAGAACGCAGATCGACCTGCGGAATCAAGCCTAGGAGGCATGATCATGATTCGACTTAGAAGATCCATAACGCGGGGAGCTGAAGGCGATTCTGGCTCTGCCATGATCGTCACACTTCTAGTGATGGCGGTCCTCACTGGACTTGGCGCCGTGGTGTTCAACGTCGGATATGCGAACCTTCAGAACTCGGGAAGAGATCGTTTGGCAGGCAGCGCCCTAGGCGCGTCTGAGGGTGGTGTGGCCCAAGCTATCGCGTTCATCCGAAACCAAGGAGTCACAACTCTCACCTGCCCAGGACCAGTCACGAACACATCGAACGCATGTACAACCAACGATTGGGGTTCGAACAATCAGCATGTCGTCAACCTTTCAGGGGGACGCCAGTTCAAGGTCTGGGTCCAGCAGGTTATTCAGTTCAATCCGCCTACAAATACGGTTGGTTCCTACATCGTGCACGCAGAAGGGACCGCCGGTGCGGGCCCCGGCAAGCGATCCATCGAGGAGACATTGAAGGTCAAACCATTGCAGTTCCCGATAGGTATCTATACCGATGCCGGGATGGCCGACGCGGGTGGCGCGGCTGTACATCGCGAATCCGTGTACTCGAAAGACTGCATCGTCGGGCGCAACGCTATGACTATCGATGGGACAGATACTTACACTGGTAACCCGGCAGCTGCGCACTCAGTCAAGTACATCACCGCGAAGCAGAATTCCGGGTGCACATCCAACGATCCAGACAATGAACACAAACCATCGAGCCCTCCCAATGTGCCGGCGGACTATTGCAACCTGACCTACAAGCTCGACCAAGACTCCCAAGGAGGCACCTTGGCCGGAACGGCTTGCGCTGGCGTTGGCGGTGCCTATCCACAAACTTCGCTCTTCACTCAAAGCGACCTGAACGCGGCTGGCTACCGCGGAAGCCGGGGGCTCACTCTCGATGATTACGCAGCCCTCAAATCACGTGCCATCGAGATCGGTCAGTACTACACGACGACTTCATTCACGCCACCCGACCCAACGCTGTATCCCAACGCGGTCATGTACTTCAAGATCGCGGGAGGGACCGTGAACATACAGGGGGGAGATGTCCCGGGTTACACAGTTTCGTTCTGCGGATCGCGATCTTTGGTCTTAGTAGTTGAAGGCGGAGATCTGCACCTCAACTCCAACGTCGATTTGGTCGCCGCGATATTCGTACCCGACGGCAACTACCAGGGCAATGGAACCGGTCAGATCGAAGGAACGCTCTTCGCAAAGACGATCGACAAGCTCAACGGCACGCAGGACTTCTACTTGGACAACTGTTTTTTGAAAAACCTGCCAGGGGGATTACTCGACGTTTCACCTGACCATTTCCGCCAAGTCGACCGCTAGAAGGCCCTACTCGTGGCCCTTGGAAAGGACCTGCGATCTTTCCATAGCAGCTTGGATCGCGTTCAGCATCGCCGCGCGCACCCCTGCCTGTTCCAGTTCGCGGATCGCCATGATGGTAGTACCTCCTGGAGAGGTGACTGCTTCACGCAGTTCGACAGGGTGCATCCCGGCGTCACGAAGCAACTTCGCTGATCCCAGCATGGTTTGCACAACAAGATCCGTTGACACCGAACGTGAGAGGCCCAGCATGATCCCCGCATCGATCATCGACTCCGCAAGGAGCGCGAAGTAAGCCGGACCAGATCCCGAAACAGCTGTCACCGCATCCATGTAGATCTCATCGAGGCGTACCACCTTTCCAACATGAGACAACAGGTCCTCGCAGAAGGCCAGATGAGCCTCGGTCGCGTACCTACCAGCCGAGATGGCGGCTATGCCTTCTCGGACCTGAGAAGGGGCATTTGGCATCGCCCTCACAACCGGGACCTCGGCTCGCAACCTTGCCTCTATGAACGAAGTAGGGATAGCCGCAGCGACCGACAGAACAACATGTTGATCGGTGAGTGTGTCTTTGATCTCTTCGAGCAAGGCGCCCATATCTTGAGGCTTTACGCAAACGACGATCCGGTAACTGTTCGCTGCGGCCTCAACATTCGACAGCGTTGCTCTGAACGAGTAGCGCTCAGCCAGCTCCTTGACCCTGTCTTCGCGGCGGGCAGTTACGAAGATCTCTTCTGGTTGACGCCAGCCGGAGTCCGAGATGCCCGAGGCCAAGATCTCGCCGATCTTGCCACAGCCCAGGAAAGCGAGAGTCTGAAGCATGTTGAAAGTATAGGAGGCCGGGGGCTAGACGATACGAGCAGATTGACGACTATCATCTGGGGCGATGCCGAACAGACTTCTTCTATCAGCCGCCAACCGGCCAGGCCTACAACAGTTCGTAACCAAACACACATTTACCCGGCGTGTTGCATCGCGCTTCGTAGCAGGTTCAACGCTCGATGAGGGTATAGAAGTCGCAGCTCAGTTGAACAAAGATCGCATCGGAGGAATCCTCGATTACCTTGGAGAAAACATCTCCACCGAGCAACAAGCCGATCATGCGGCCGGTGCCTACTTGGAGTCGTTAGATGCCATCGCGTCTAACCAGGTCGATGCTCATGTCTCAGTGAAACTGACTCAGCTGGGCCTGGATCTTTCCGTCGTGGGCGCCACGAAACGGATGGAGAAGATCTGCGCGAAGGCCTCGGAGATAGGCACTCGGGTCGCTATCGATATGGAGTCGCACGTCTATACCGATGCGACGATCGATGTATACCGGCGGCTCAAGGCATCGCATCCAGACACGGTTCTGTGCCTGCAGGCCTACCTTCGCAGGACGTCATCAGACATCGAGTCGCTACTGCCCATCGAACCCAACATCAGACTGTGCAAGGGGGCCTACAAGGAGCCAAGCGAAATCGCCTACGACAAGCGCGTCACGGTCCGCTCGTATCGAAACAGTATCGAACGCCTTTTGCGCGAAACGAAATACACAGCGGTAGCTACCCATGACGACGTCCTGATCGACTCCACGAAGCGGCATGTCGCGCGAGCAGGGATCGACAAACGACGGTTCGAGTTCCAGATGCTCTACGGGGTGAGGCAGCAACTCCAACAGTCGTTGATGACCGAAGGCTTCGGCGTACGCGTCTATATCCCCTTCGGAGAGCAGTGGTATCCCTATCTGATGCGACGGCTCGCAGAAAGACCAGCGAACCTCAGATTCTTTCTTGAGTCACTCGTCAGAGGCTGACGAAGCCACCGGATAAGTACCGAGAACCCGTTCCTAGTGAGTCCCAGGTTCTCCTTGACATTCAGCCCGCATTGCTGATGCCATGGCGATACCGTAACCGAACGCAAAGCGAGCCTTCGCCGTCAGGGCCCGAGCAGATTCGACCGGATGCCTTTTGCACGCTCGTGAGCCTGAGTTGCCAGATCGGTCAGACCCAACTTGATCGCGACGGCCTCCAGGAGGGCCCAGTTGCCTGGAGTGGGTTCGTTCGCGACTGCGTCCTTCGCCGGAGACAGAGCCAGCGGAAACTTTCCATCCCTGACATAGGCAGAAGCTAGGGCCCCTGCGGCCAGTGGTGAATTGGGGGCGAGTTGCCTAGCCTTGGCGAACTCTTCAGCCGCCTGCCCTGGATGGCCGAGGAACATCAGGCCGCCACCAAGTCGCAGATACGCGTCGGCGTCGTTCGGATGCATGCGAACGACCTGTTCGTAGGGACCAAGAGCCCATGCCTCGGTGCCGACGCGGCCCCGCGAAAAGTCCCACTGCCTCACTTTGGCAAGTTCGCTCAGGCAATGAGAACAAGTTGGATCAAGGTTTGCAGACGAAGCCAAGTCCCCGCGGTCCCAATACAGGGAACCGCGCGCCAGTAGGAATCCCGAGGCGATGAGCGAAACCGCCAGCGACGCGCCGAGCGTTATCGCTGCGCCGCCGAATGCCTTCTTAGCTATGCGAGATCGGTTCTTTGTCGAAGGCAGGACAGGACCCTCCTCGGCGTTTTCCTCCGATCCGATCGCAGGGACCGGTGAGCCGATGGCAGCCGCCGCAAGTATGAACATCAGCGGCGTCAACACCAACGAGAGCGGTTCGAACATATGGACAGCGAACAAGATCGCGGCCCCCGACCGCATCGCCGATACATCAGGATCGACTCCGGTGAACGGACGCATCGCAAGTACGATCGATGCGACGAGAACCAACATCACGATCAGCCCTGGGATCCCAGTGGTGACTGCTACCTCAACGAACAGGTTGTGAGCATCCTGAACTTCGCGGTCTGGGTCCCCTACCGTCTTCAACTGATCCCGCGTGACGCCGGTTCGGTAAGCGAACGAATAATCCGCTGGCCCGTAACCCACCAGGATTCGATGTTTCAACGAAGACAGACCAGCTCTCCAGAAGATCCACCGCACACCCAGCCCAGTCTGAACCGCACCCGGATCGAAACGGCTCGGTGCGGGTTTCGAATCCGCCTTAGGGGGAGCATCGGCTGATCGGACAGGCGCGGTCGGGGGCCTGAGCAGGGGCAGGATGCGAAGCTGCGTGACAACTCCAGCTCCGATGACGATCAGAACGCAAACAGCGAGCCACCGACGATCGACCTTCCTCCACCACGCGGTGAGTGCCGTAGCCGTGATAGCGACGGTGGTCGCGATGACCGATATGCGAGCCTGGGTGACCACAAGATACGAGAAGGTCGCTCCGCAAACGAAGATCAGCAGTTTCGCTCTTCCAGACGAGTGAAGCGCCCGGCTGAGCGAGATGACTGCAACCACCCCCAGGAATCCGGCTAAGAACGCCGTATTCCCCAGACCGGGTATGGGCACACCCTCACGGCTGAGGGGGACCAAGAACTCTTGCATCAACTCGGGGGCGATCCGCGAGAACCCAACGAAAAGACACAGCACTGCACCCGCTGAAATACATACGCTGACCAACATGTTTCCCATCGAGCTGCGCGCACTGACGGTTGCAAAGTAAAGCCCGCAAACGACCGTCCAGAAAAAAACACCTGTCGACTGGAATTGGTGCCCAACCAGGCTGCGTAGCGGGTCCAGACCTACAAAGGAAGTGATGAAAAACCACCCGATCAATAGAACGAACGAAGCCAACGACCGTCTGGTCCATCTGGACTCGGCCTTGATCCATCTCGTTTTCCCATTGATAGCAAGGGCTATCAGGCCCCCACTCGAGGCAAGCAGCACTGCCAGTTGACCCGTGCGAAAGGGCCTTGCTATCAGCATCGAATGAGCCAACGGAAGCAGGCCGGCAACTGCAAGCACCAGCAACTGGGTTGGTGAGACCTTCTTTAGGCTCGGCTCGAACACTAAGGGTTTCTCGACATCGTGAGGCGCGGGATTGAGCCCGACCGCTCCGCGCCCATGCGGGCAAACCAACGCGGTGATCACAAGAGACGTTTAAGGCCCAAGGGTCTCCGAGTCGACAACCTGTGCGTACCTTTACGGCACTCACAGCCCATCGACCCTTTGGCACCTTGGGCCTTAAGTGTCCTGAGCAACCTTGAGTCCAGGCCAGCCGGTTTGGTACAGGCCTTTCGTTGGGCTTTGGGGCCTTCCCAGCTACCCCGCCGACGCAGCGAGTTGTACAAACCCACCACTCCGACAGGCTGACCGAGGCGGCCTTACGGCTTTCCCAGGGTTGCCCATTGGGCGCCCTGTAGTGGTACATACCTTTCGTTGGGCTTTGGGGCTTCCCCAGCTGCCCCGCCGGCGCAGAGAGTTGTACGTTCCCCACCACACCGACAGGCTCACCGAGTTGGCCTTACGGCTTTCCCAGGGTTGCCCCCTACAGGTTCCTGATCTCTTCAACTGCTCAGGACTTGCGCAATTTACCCGGCAAATTATGCGTGGTCAATACCAAATACGGACATTTCTTCGCGTTCTAAAAGATTATTTCGCGAGGCGCCTGCACGACAGAAATGGTTGCATAAAAAACGATTAAGGCCCAAGTAACCTCCGATCTTGGGCTGAGGCGCACTTCCCCGAACACCTCAACTTCAGAACTTCAGCAACTTGGGCCTTAAGTGTCCCGAGCAACCTCTGGGGCGCTCCTTGCGATCGGTACGAGCCTTTCGTTGGGCTTTGGGACCTTCCCAGATACCCCGCCAGCACAGAGAGTTGTACTTTCCCCCCATACTGACAGGTACTCCGAGTTGACCTTACGGCTTTCCCAGGGCTGCCCGCCGAAGTGAGCGAGCCCCTTCGACTGCTCGGGACGAGGCGCAATTTATCTGGGTAGATCAAGGCGGTCAATACCTAAAACGATGTTTTTTTCGCGACCGCAAAGAATTATTCGCGCTCTAGATAAATCGGAGCTAATTAGGCTCGCTAACCGTGGATGGGCTGTAGGCATAAAGTTCGAAAAGCTCCGCACTCGAGCGCTCCCAGGAGAATTCCGACGAAGAACAAACGGCTAACCGGCTCATCGAGGCAGCTACTGCTTCATCGCTAAGCACCTGCCAGACCCTCTCTGCGAATGCCTCTGCGGCTCCAGGCTCGACCAGGTAACCGGTGCGGCCGTGTTTGACGATCGACTTGAGGCCCCCAACCGCCGAACCAACCACTGGCACACCACAGGCCTGCGCTTCGAGGGCAACTAGGCCGAACGACTCCGAATGCGATGGCACCAAGCAAACGTCAGCCGCCCTGTATATGTCGGGCAGGCTTTGCTGTGGCTGGGCCGGGTAGAAGGCGACCGATCCGATCACCCCAAGGTCAGCGGCCAGTTTTTTGAGCCGGTCCGGTTCACTTGCCCCACTGGCGCCGCTCGAGCCTCCGACCACCAAGAGCCGAACCTCGTCGAGGTCCACCCTGCCCCATTCGACCAGATGGGCCAGCGCCCTGATCGCTGTGTCGGCGGCCTTGAGCGGTTGAAGCCGGCCAACGAATGCAAGAACCTTCTTGCCTGAAAGGCCAAGTGCCTTTTTGGCTTCCTGCGTGTCTGCGGGGGTGAATAATTCGTGATCGACGCCCGGAGCGATAAGGCTGATCTTCTCGGGATGCGCCGCGTAGAGTTCGATCAGCGACGTGCGCTCTTCGACGGTCGAGGCGACTATCGCGTTGGCGTCGGCGATCACCTTGACCTCACCTGCCAGTCGACCTTCCGGCTCGGGAACGTCGCCTGGGGCCAAGTTGTCGTTCTTCACTCGACCCAACGTATGGAAAGTGTGGATGAACGGAACGTTCCAAGAGTTGGATAGCTTCGAGGCCACACGGCCGGAGAGCCAGTAGTGACTGTGGATCACGTCGTAGCGATCGCCTGCAGCCTCGACACGGCTGCGCAGATTGCAATAGAACTCGGGTAAGTGCGCTGCGATCTGTTGCTTCTCGAGGTCGGCAGGACCGCCGACAACTTGGATGACCTTCACCCCGTCGTAAAGATCTGCCTCCCGCGGCCCAGTCCCATCGAAACGGGTGAAGATGTCTACTTCAACGCCGCGGGCCGCCAGGGTCCTGGCCATCTGCCTTACGTAGACGGTCATCCCTCCTGCGTCGCCTGCCCCCGGCTCGGCAAGAGGGTTCGAATGCACGACAAGCATGGCGACTTTGCGGATGGACCTGCGGATATGCGGTTGCTCGTCGAACAGTTGGATCGCCAGGGGGTTCCCTTTCAATACAAACGAGGCGTCTAGTGATTTGGGCTTACAAATCGTAACCGAAAACAGTAACTAGTCATTCCTGGCGCTGGGCGCAGCCCGATCGTTTCGGATCGATACGGAATAAAGGGGCAACGGCTCGCCTCCGAGATCCGTCTTGTAGCGTTCCCTCCCCCGCAGGAAGTCGAAAGTATGAAGACCCTCCTCGATACTGCGCTCTATCAGTTTGGCCACGAGCACCAGACCCGGGCTGGCCGACCTGAACCTTGGGTCATAGGCTGAGTTGTAAAGATAGAACACACCGTCGAACGTGAACGAGAAGGTCGACGCGATAGTGGCGTCCTCGCCCTCGAGGAAATCCAACGACAGCCACCCCTTGGGCATGAAGCTGTCGGCCAGGCGAGCGAAGAAGAATGCGCGCTCGGGAAGGAAGAACTTACCCTTGAGTCCCTCGCTGCCGCGGTGCATGTTGACGAATCTGAGAAGGTCTTCGTGGAGCGAGCCCTGGGTGGCACGGACGAGCCGTGAGCCGGGGATCTCTTGATCGAATCGCCTCATCTTTCTGCGCAACTCATGACGGTTCTTCTTGTTCAGCGCCGCAAGGTACTCTTCGAATGTTCCTGGAAGGGCCAGAACCGCGGAGAGCTCCTCCTCGTGGATCTCGAAACTCATCGAGTGGCGATCGGCCGCTTCAACCAACCATTCCGCGAAGCCGAATGGGACCGGCAGGCACTTGGCATCGAACCAGTCCCAGGCGAAAGGCGGATCGTTCTTGAGCAGGTTGATCATCGCGTCTGCGATCTTCGGTGTGATCGATGGGTCTCGCGACAGAGGGCCGAGGTAATCGGTCAGGTCGTCACCGCCTAGGAACCTGATCCTGCGCCCGTGGGGAGTCTCGTCCAACATCAATGCCGCAAGTCCTACCGGTTCCGGATCCAAGAAGGTAAGGACAGCAAGGGTCTTGGCCTGGCCGAACTCAGCCCACCACAATCGGTTCCACTCAATGGTTGAGAAGATGCTTCTATGCGTCTCCGCCGCCGCCAGCTCCGGCCACTCGGCAAGATCGAATGCCTCCGACCCCTGTGTGATGCTCACGTCCATGGCGGGACGCTAACACGGGATGAAAACAACAAAAAAGGGACCCGGCAGTGCGGGCCCCCTTTAGGTGGTTTCTTGGTTACAGGCTCGATGCAGCCTTCTTGCCAGCGTCGAGGGTAACCGCAGCAGCCTTCCTTGCCGAGGTAACCGCTGACTTGGTCTGGGTACGGGCCGTCTTGGTCTGATCGATCGCTCGCTTCGTGTAAGCAGAGTTCTTGATCCCACTAACGGTCTTTTGACCACGCTCAACTAATCGTGAGTAGGCCTTGGTCGTGCGTACTCCAGCCTTGCCGACCTGCGAACGTACCAGATCGAGGTTCACAGCGTTCAGTTTTGGCAGATCGATCGCCAGTTGCGCCCTGCGAGCCTTTTCGATGGCTAGGTCACTTGCACCAACTGCCGCGTAGAAGATCTCTTTGGTTGCAGTCAAAACATTTACCTCCTTCATTACCTATCTCGGAACCACAGCCCCACGAAAGTGGAACCACGATCCGAGCCTTGACCGGCCAGGAGCCGGAGATTGATTGACGGGACAGCGAAGGGAAGCCGGGTGAGGGTGCGAAGAGGCACGCGCTCCGCCGTCCCGTCAAACTTAGCCTGCTTTCAGAGCACTCTTTGTTTTCTTGGCTTTCGCCGACCGGCGAGCCCTTGTGGTTTCTAGTTTGAAGGACTCGTAGATCTCGATCAGCATCTGTCGCTGACGCTCCGTGATCGACGTGTCTTTCATGATGTGACCCTTGAGATCGGTGTCCTTTGACTCTTCAAGGATGCCAGCTTGGATGTACAGGGTCTCCGCGGAGATCCTTAATCCCTTGGCGATGGCTTGCAACATCTCCGCCGAGGGTTTTCTAACACCACGCTCGATCTGAGATAGGTACGGGAATGACACGCCAGCCGACTCGCTCAATTTGCGCAACGTAAGTCGCGAGGTGGTGCGCTGTTCACGTATGAACTGACCCAGTTCCCTAACCTTCATAGTTCTGCCACAGTAGCACAGCTGTTATACAGTTGCAAACAAGGGCCACGAAGACGAGTGGTCGTACGATCCTGGTGCTTTAGGGAGTTCTTGACCCCGGGACGGAATCCATGAGATCGGCGAACGAGCGGACAACATTGGGATCGAATTGCGTTCCAGCACCCGCTTGCAAACGTGTAACGGCTTCCTCGAATGATAGGGCCTGCCGATAAGGGCGGTCGGTCGTCATCGCATCGAAAGCGTCGACGACGCTGAAGATCCGCGCTCCCAATGGGATGTCCTCGCCCTTCAAGCGGTCTGGGTATCCCTCTCCATCGAAACGTTCATGGTGATACCGGATGACGTCGATGGTTGTGTCGTTAAGGATGCGCCGCATAGGTGAAACGATCTGCACACCGATAAGAGGATGTGTTCTCATGACGCGCATCTCTTCTAATGTGAGAGGGCCGGCCTTCGTGAGGATCGACTCGGGGACGCCGATCTTTCCAACGTCGTGCAGCAGGAACCCATATTGCAATTCCGCAGTCGCTAGCCCAGGGTCGATCGCCGACGCCAAAGCCATGCCGTACTCCCTGCACCGTTCCAAGTGGTAGCGCGTATATTCATCTTTGGCTTCCACGGTCAGCGCCAGAGTTTGAATGATCGCAAGATAGTCATCGCGCAGTTCATCCATGAGTTGATTCAAACGTGCGGCTTGTTTGCGCTCTCTTTGATATACGCCGCTTATCTCGCGGGCGAATACCAACAGCTGCGACTTGGTTCTTTCGAGTTCGGCCAATCTTTCGGCATCCATCTCGACAGAGATTTGCGGCAGCTGATCAGCGGAGGTCTGAGGGCTAGCGCCCTCTGCCAAGCTAGCCGGATCGAATCTGTAGGTCATATCCCCCTCTATGGTGATCGCTCCTATGCGTGAGTTGAACAGGACGCAAAGCTGCCTCTAATTGCATCGACCGCTTCCCTCTAAAACTGAACCCTTTTGGTGCTCAAGAATCACCCTCAGTGGTCCGATGAAATACTCGGGGTAACTAGTTATTTATGACTAACAAAGGTTGGACTGCCCGAGGATGGCAGCAGGGATGGCCGGCGCTGATAGCGGCCTTATCCACGGCGCTCATGCTGTCCGGCG
>JBHELT010000045.1:0-13152 GCA_046262935.1 Actinomycetota bacterium
TGCCTTAAAGGGCCCAGTCACAACCCCCGTCGGTTACGGGTTCCGAAGCGTGAACGTCACCCTTCGGATCGAGCTCGACCTTTACGCGCTGCTGAGGCCCTGCAAGCAATACCCAGGCGTGGTCACGCGTCATCCAGGTACCGACTTGGTCGTCATTCGCGAGAACACCGAAGACCTCTACGGCGGTATCGAATTCGAGATGGGAACCGAGTCGAATCAGCGTTTCCGCGACTACCTCAGATATTTCAAGGGGTATCGGATGGCGGCCGACACCGGCATCACCGTTAAACCGATCTCGGCATCCGCAACCCGAAGGATCGTTCGCTTCGCCTTCGAATACGCAACGAAGGCGGGTCGCAAGAAGGTGACAGTTGGGCACAAAGCGAACATCATGAAGTTCTCCGATGGTGTCTTCCTACAAACCGCGCGCGAGATCGCGACGGGGTTTCCAGATATCCGATTCGAAGAGATGCAACTCGACGAACTGGCGATGTGGCTCGTGTGGGAACCCAAGATGATGGACGTTCTTCTCCTGCCTAACCTGTATGGAGACATTGTGAGCGACCTCTGCGCCGGATTGATCGGGGGCCTTGGCCTTGCGCCCGGGGTGAACCTCGGCAACGAGATCGCTGTGTTCGAAGCGACCCACGGATCGGCCCCCGATATCGCGGGCAAGGGGGTCGCAAATCCCGCTGGCATCATGCTTTCGGGCTGCATGCTGCTCGAACACATCGGCGAAAGCGATGCAGCCTTACGGCTAGAGAAGGCGATCGCTGCGGTCCTCGATGGTTCCGATGCAAGGACGAAAGACCTCGGCGGCAAAGGAAGCACCGACGACTTCACTAGAGCAGTGATCGGGCATCTGCAATAATCCCGACCGAGTCAAGGAGAGCGAATGCCAACCGAGATCGTCGTAGAGGCTGAAGACCGGCCCGGAGTCTTGGCCGGCATCGGCGAGTTGTTCGGAGAGGTGCACGTCAACATCACGGCGGCTGCTGCATTCACTCATGGCGGCAAGGGCATCATGCACTTCGTTGTAGATGACGCAGAGAGGGCGATCAAAGCTCTAGAAGGCCTTGGCATGCTGGTAACTCAAGTTCGTGAGGTTCTCACGGTTTCGGTGGAGGACCGTCCTGGCGAACTAGGCCGCTACACGCGCAAACTCGCCGACGCGGGGATCAACATCGCCGCCTTCTACACCGGTGGGACCGACGGTGGGGACCGCGAACTGATCCTGGCCGTTGACAACTTGGAATCGGCACTCGGCCGCCTAAGCACGGACGAAAAAGAACACCGCTAACTTCCTAATTGCGACATGTGTCTGCGGAGGCGATTGAGGAAGTCTCCAGGGGTTTCGATCCGGATCTCAGTCGATGTTGGCCGATAGTCCCGAACATTGAAAGTGACCAGAGTGTGGCATCCCGCTTTCAGGCCTGCTACGAAGACAGGAAGGTCCTTTGGGTCGGCTTCTCCCTTGTATCTTGCGACATCTCTTGGGAGGGGATCGTTCACCCATCTAAGCGCTGATTCAGCCAACAGATGAAAGGCTGGGATCGCTGCAGGCAGTTTTATCGTGAGATTACGTTCGACTTCTTGTCGTACCTGTTCCGAAGAGATCCCTTCGATCAGTCCGAGTTCACTTAACTGCAGGATCAGGTGGCTCGCATCTGTTGTCGACGCCGAACCGGCGATGAGAACGTCTGCGTCGATGAAGACCGACAGCTTCTCGGCCTTGGGCTGAGTCAATTCTTTCTCGGCCGCTTCTTTCTCTGTTCGGCTTGTCCCTCGATCAAGTCTTCGACGCTCAAGCCTGCCTCCTCGCGAATCCGCTCGATCTCAGTGGCAAGTTTGGAGACGACGCCGACTTTCGGGGAGAGCACGAGTACGCCATCGAGGTCCACGAGAGTCATCGGATCCCCATCCGAGAGCGCATAGCGTTCGCGAATCCGGGAAGGAAGAGTGAGGGTGCCTCGTCCCCGAACTTGTATGATCTTCGATTCCACTTCATCAGTATATCGGGAAATCAGCATTTCCGTAAGTGAAGGCGAACCCAATTCAGCCGCGGACTCGGGCGGGAGTGACACAATGAGCACTCCGGGGCTTTTCATTAGAGCAGACTATGAATCATGGCCTTATCTAGAAGATGATGCGACCCACCCTGCAATCCTGCCTAAACGGCCAACCGCCAGAACCATGAGTCGCAAGGACCCTTTAGGTGCATTGCGGCTGACCGCCGAGCGGATCCAACGGATGCAGGCAGAGTTGTCTCCAGCGGTTTCAGGTAATGGATCTCTCGCATCGGCAGCTTCAGACCTCGCGTCTTCTCAGCCAATGTCAGACGACAGATTCATCGAACTCGTCGCTGTCGTTTCTTTAGCTGCCGAAGCTTCCTTGAAAATGAAGCCATATGCCGTTCAATTGATCGGCGTCATCGCTCTGCTTGAGGGATTCATCGCCGACATGCAAACCGGCGAGGGCAAAACCCTAACCCTAGCGATGGCCGCAGCGGTATCGGCGCTCCGTGGTAATTACGTCCACGTCATAACGGCCAACAGCTATCTGGCCAATCGCGACCGCCGCTTGATGGCACCACTCTTCCATGCCCTAGGCATAGAGGTTCGATCTATCGCTCACATGGATCCGATCGACGAAAGGCGAACCGCGTGTGCAGCCAACGTCATCTACGCAGATGCGAGCCAGGTAGCGTTCGATCTCTTGCGAGATGACCTCTTGTCATCAAACAACGAGCCTATTCAGCGAGGTCTACATACCGCATTTATCGACGATATCGATTTCCTGCTGATCGACGAGGGTGCCATTTCATTTGTCATCGCCCAGGAAGATCCCATCCCCAGGCAGTGGCTCGTGAAGTGCTGGGATTTCATCGAAAAACTGCATCCCGGCACGCATTTCGATGTCGATCACGACAATCGGCGGTGCTATTTGATGCAACCCGGTCTGGACCTGCTGGAGGAACGGTTCGACGAAACAACCTTGGCCCTCATCCAGGCCGTGCTCGACGCCAACGTTATCCTCGCAAGGGATACCCACTACTTGGTTCGAGACGGCGCCATCCAGGTCATAGATGAATTCACAGGCAGGAGCTTCTCTAGCCTCAAGTGGCCCCGTGAGATCCAGGCCGCGGTGGAATTCAAAGAAGGACTTGCCCTCACTGGTGGGGGCGCCCTCATAGATAAGATCTCTCCTCTTGAACTTATAGGTAGTTACGGATCCGTTTCCGGAGCTACCGGCACAGCTGCCGCCTCGTCGTGGGAATTCCGAGAACGCTTCGGACTGGAGGTAGTGACGATTCCCACTAATAAGTCTCGTATCCGAAAAGACTACCCCGACAGATTCTTCGGGGATTCTCCATCGAAGATGACCGCCGTCATCGAGGAAGTCGAAGTGTTGCACAGATCCGGTCGGCCGATCCTCGTGGCAAGTGCCACAGAATCCGATTTGCAACAGATCGAAACTGCTTTGAAAGCGAGTGACCTGTCCCTTTTTTCTCCAACCAATGGTGACAACTTTGAAAGGATCGGAGCACAAGATTCATCGTTCGAGGCTGGAGTCATTGCCAGAGCCGGAGAACTGTTTGCCATAACGATCTCCACATCGATGGTGGGCCGTGGCACCGACATAGTGCTCAGCCAAGACGCGATAGCATCCGGGGGTCTTCACGTTATTGGCGTCCGTCGGGCAAGGTCTCGGCGCATCGAAGAACAGTTGCGAGGGCGAGCGGGCAGGCAGGGGGAACCCGGATCCAGTGCCTTCTTCGTGAGTTCCGATGAAGAAATGATCAAAAGATTCGCCGATGACGACCTGTTCGGGGGCAGTGTCAACATAAGTTCACTTTCTACCAACGCCCAGGCACATGCTGAAGAAGCCGACATCCAATCAAGATCCAACCGCTACGCCGAATCCATGGTCCTAAGCGCGCAGCGGCTGCAGATACGCCAACTCCGCATTGAGGCGGCGGCGCTGGATCGTATCGATGGTCTCCAACAGTTGATAGCGATCGAACGGGCCTGGGCAAACTACCTAACGAATCTAGATCAACTTAGAGCCGAGGCGGACCATTTCGCGCATGGGTCAGCGAATGGCCTGCCCCGGTTTCAACGCGCTGCTCGTGACGCCTTCAGTGAAACCCTGAGCGATTTGAAGGACTCCGTAGGTCATGTTTCCACCGGGCCAGCGCGTGTCGACCTCATGTACGTCTCGGTCGATATACCGGGATACGTTCAGAAGTACAACTGGACACACGCCATCAGGCTGATGTTTCAACGCAAAAGAAGGCGGGGTTAGGGGGTCATTGGGCCTGGCTGATAGCCGAGCATGGCCCCCACGTTGTCGGCCAAGGCCAGCGCCGCCGATAGGGGCCTAACCATCACCGTGAAGTCTTCGATCAGACCCGCCCCGTTGAACTTAAGGATGTCGATGCCCTCAACGATCCTTGATGCAACCATCGCCTCGAACTTCAACACCTTTGAGTCATCGCTTTGATACTCGGCGATGTAGCGGAAGTCCTCGAACACTTGCAGAAGTGCGAAGAACAGAACCTTAACCGCATCTTTGCCTTCGAATGGCTTGAAAGTTACCGGACTGTGCAGGACAACGTCATCTGCCAAGCACGCGACCATCGCGTCAAGATCTTTCGACTCGACAGCTTTGCGGAATGCGTCGCGGGTTGTTATCAGCTCAACCCAGCTCTGAAAGATCGGCGCACTTGGTACGGATAGCCTCGGCGGCCGCCTTCAGTTGTTCGAGCTCGGGGGCATCGAGATCGAACTCGACTATCTCCTCGACTCCCTTGCGCCCAAGGCGAGCGGGGACCCCAACGTAAACATCGTTGATGCCGTACTGTCCCGTGGTCCAAGCGCACACCGGTAGGACCTCTTTGGTGTCGGCCAGAACTGCGGTCACCATCTTGGCGACAGCGGCTGATGGGGCATAGAAAGCCGAACCCTTCTGAAGAAGGCCAACCACCTCGGCCCCCGCGTTGCGAGTACGTTCGTACAAACGCTCCAAGGTTTCATCATCGACAAGTTCGCTGAGCGGCCTTCCATCAACAGTCGCCTGCCGTGGCAGAGGGACCATCTGCTCGCCATGCGAACCGAGGGTCATTGCCTGCACCGCAAGCGGTGACACTTTCAGTTCCTCGGCGATGTAGGCGGCGAGCCGGGCCGAATCGAGGATGCCTGCCATCCCCATGACGCGCTCCTTTGGAAACCCTGTCTTCTCGGCCGTCAAGAAGGTCATCTCATCGAGTGGGTTGCTGACAACGATCACAACCGCATCGGGGGAATGCTCGGCGATGAACCCGCTTACCTCACCAACGATTTGGGCATTCTTGCCCAACAGGTCCATGCGGCTCATACCAGGGGTCCTGGGCAGGCCTGCGGTCACAACCACAACGTCCGAATCGGCGGTGTCCTTGTAATCGTTCGTACCGGTGATGTCACTTTCGAATCCCTCGATGGGGGCCGAGTGTCGAAGGTCGAGCGCAAGTCCTTGGGGCCATCCTTCGATGATGTCGATCAACACCACATCGGCGAGCCCGCGCTGGGCCAAGCGCATCGCAGCCGTTCTTCCAACGAATCCAGCACCTACAACGGTTACCTTCGACATATCCAACTCCTTGTTCGACTTATCAGATGTTGCATCCGATCGCTGCGGTACACATCGTCTCTACAGGACAAAGATCGGAAGTGTTCGTATGACCTCAGTTGCATCACATGGGCTTTCGCACGGCCAAGCATGCCAACTTCAGTTCATCGCGTCGATGATCGCGTCTGCCACCTCGGATGTGCCGACTGCGGTCGGGTCATCACGGGTTGGCTTCATGTCATACGTGACGCTCTTGCCTTGCGATATCACCTGCGCGATGGCCTTCTCCATGCGATCGGCCGCAGGTGTCTCGTTCAGGTGACGCAGCATCAGGACACCCGAGAGCATCATCGCCATTGGGTTCACCTTGTTCTGGCCAGTGTACTTGGGGGCCGACCCATGGGTCGGTTCAAACACAGCCACCTCTTCACCGAAGTTTCCGCCGGGAGCAACGCCGAGCCCGCCGACAAGACCAGCGCCGAGGTCGCTCAAGATGTCTCCATAAAGGTTCGGCAGAACAAGAACGTCATATTCCTCGGGACGCGCGACGAGTTGCATCGAAGCGTTGTCGACGATGCGATCTTCGAACTCGATGTCGGGATACTGCTTCGCCACGTCGCGGGCGGTGTGAAGAAACAGGCCGTCAGAGAATTTCATGATGTTCGACTTGTGTACCGCCGTTACTTTCTTGCGGCCGTACTTGCGTGCGTACTCGAACGCAAACGTCACGATACGAGTGGTGCCGTAAACCGATATCGGTTTGATGGAAATGCCGGAATCGTCGCGGATCTTGCGGCCTGAAAGGTCATCGATGAACGCAATCAGTTTCTTGGTTTCATCGGTCCCCATCTCGAACTCGATACCCGCATAAAGGTCTTCCAGGTTCTCTCGCACGATGACGATGTCGATGTCTGAATAGCGCGACCGAACGCCTTCGTAGGTCTTGCACGGACGAAGGCAAGCGAACAGGTCGAGTTCCTTGCGAAGAGCAACATTGACGCTGCGGAAACCGGTGCCCACCGGGGTTGTGATGGGCCCCTTGATGGCAACCTTGTTCTTGCGGATCGATTCGAGCACATGCTCAGGAAGTGGGCTTCCCCACTCGTCCATGACGCTCTCGCCAGCATATTGCACGTCCCAGTCGAACTCGACGCCAGTCGCCTCGAGTACTCGCTTGGTGGCCTCGGCGATCTCGGGTCCGGTGCCGTCGCCGGGGATGAATGTCACTGGGTATGGCATTGGATGTCTCCTTCGTCGTTGAAGGAAGTCAGGCTATCAGGCTGGCTATAAGATAGAGGCAACAGGAGAGTAATCATGACAACCGCAGGGCTAGAAGACGTCGTCGCCGCCGAGACTGCCATCTCGGACATCGACGGGCACCTTGGCAAACTTTGGTACGTGGGCTATGACATCAAACAGCTCGCGCAGCAGAGCACTTTCGAGGAAACGGCGTTCCTGCTTCATCACCTTGATCTGCCAACCCAAAAACAATTGGTCGATTTCTCTGACGCTTTAGCCAAAGATCGACAACTGCACCCCTTCACCGTTGAGCTGCTGCAGACGATCTCGCCGGTTGCCTCGCCCATGTCGATGCTGCGAACCATCGTGTCTGCCGAGTCCGCCCACGACCCCGACGGCTGGGAAGGGCCGCAGAACGATGAAGCCAATCTACGCAAAGCCATCAGGCTCATCGCGCGCCTGCCCCAGATGATCGGCGCTTACCGGATGATCCGCGACGGCCTCGATCCCATCGCCCCCGATCCGGAACTCACCCATGCCGCCAATCTGTTGTATGTGCTGTCTGGTGAGAAACCAGATGAAGCCGACGCCAAGGCGATGGATCGCTGTTTGATCCTTCACGCCGATCACACGATGAACGCTTCTACCTTCGCCGCCCGCGTAACCGCCGCAACCCTTTCCGACATCCACTCGGCGATGACCTCGGCCATCGCCGCTCTCAAAGGCCCCCTACATGGCGGAGCCAATGAGCGGGTATTCGAGATGCTCGAAGAGATCAGCGAGGTCGATCAGGTCGATAGCTACATCAAAGATGCGCTTGGTAAGAGGAAGAAGATCATGGGCTTTGGGCATCGGGTCTACAAGACTGAAGACCCACGCGCTACGGTTCTTCGTGAACTCGCTCGCGAACTCGGCGAACGCAAGGGCGACACCAAATGGTTCGAGATGTCAGAGCGCGTCTACGAAGTTGTCCGTGAAGAAAAGGGTCTTTACCCCAACGTCGATTTCTACGCGGCCAGCGTTTATCACTACCTAGGCATCCCGACGGCTCTGTTCACCACTGTTTTCGCGGTTTCACGCATCGCGGGCTGGACTGCCCACGCAAGAGAGCAGTATTCAGATAACCGTTTGATCAGACCTGAGTCCGATTACACCGGCCCCCCGCCGCGCGATTACACAGCAATCGCCGCACGAAATTCTTAAGGTCAAGCGCGCTTAGCGCTGATCCTGCCGAGGGCCAACTCGAGCTCGCAGATCCCACTCTTGGATATGAATTCGCAGTCCAATGGGCCTCTGTTGGCCGTCATTTCGTCCATGAAATCAGCACGCTCGAGGTAAGCCGAGAAGAACAGCACATCGGCCGATGGAGCGACCCTTCGAATAGTTGGGTAGGCCGCTGCGCCGGTAAGCGCAGGCATCATGTGGTCTAGCACGATTATGTCGGGCTGAAGCATCTCTGCCGCGGCGATCGCCGCGTAGCCGTCTGCGGCCTCTCCAACGATCTCGTATTTACCGTCGAGAGGAAGAACGATCGACAGCAGTCGCCGTACGGCTTCGTCGTCATCCACCACGAGCACTTTCAGTGAGGAGGTCATCTTGGTTTCCATAGGTACTTACCTATCGGCGGATGAACACGATTCCTCATAGCAACCGAGGACTACTTCATCTAGCCCGGATGGGTTAGTCCTATCCCCCGTTGAAGCCGATCGTCGCGGATCCGGCCGACCGTTCAGGCTGTTTCTTCGACTTGCTGCTCAGATGACGCTCGCCGCTGCCTCGGAGCGGGGGAGGCATATTTAGTTAGTTTCTCCGAGCACGCCGGGTGGAAAGCCAAGGAGAAATCTCTGCCGAGCCCCCTGGCCCCCTGGCGCCTTAAGGCCAATCGGGCCACAAGAACGTCACCGCCAGTGATGGGCTTGCCGCAATAGTCGCAGATGTACTCTTCCTTGAGGATAAGTCCCACTTTTAACCGCCTTCCCGCCGTCAATATCCATTGTATTTCAACCCGATGCTGGGGGCCGGTATCGACGCAAATGGCAGGTTAAATCAGCTGGCATCTGCGCTCATCTGGGCGGAAAGAAGCGTGTTTTGCATCAGCATGGCTACAGTCATAGGCCCGACGCCTCCAGGAACGGGCGTGATCGCACCGGCAACCTCAACGGCCGAGTCGAAATCGACGTCGCCAACCAACTTGCCGTCATCGCCGCGGTTGATGCCCACATCGATAACTGTTGCGCCTGGCTTGATCATGTCGGCGCCTATGCCCTTAGGCGTGCCGGCAGCGATCACCAGGATGTCGGCCTGGCGCGTGAAATGTTCCAAACCCACCGTGGCGGTGTGGCAGAGGGTCACCGTGGCATTGGCGGAATGCGCTTTGAGCGACATCAAGATCGATAGCGGTCTGCCGACCAGGTTCGACCTTCCAACGACAACAACGTGCGCGCCTTCGGTTTTGACGCCGGTGTGTTCGAGAAGGACCTTCACCCCGAGCGGAGTGCATGGTACGAAACCAGGGCGCCCCAATGCCAAACGTCCAGCGCTGGCTGGGGTCAATCCATCGACATCTTTGTCGGCGGCGATCAGGTCTAAGGCGGCGTCCGAGTCGAGGCCCTTCGGCAATGGCATCTGGAGCAATATGCCGTTGACGGCAGAGTCTTGGCTGAGGCTCGTGAGCAACTCCCCCAGATCTTGCTGTGAACAGTCAGCTTTCAACTTGTGCACCCACGAGTTCATACCTGCCGCTTTGGCGGCCTTCTCTTTGGACCCAACGTAAACATGTGAGGCAGGATCGTCTCCTACGACGATGGCGGCGAGTCCGGGTGTGACTGCGTGCGATGCCGTTAGAGCCGCTACGCCCTCAGCGACTTGTTGCCTAACCTGCGCTGCGACTGCTTTGCCATCGATGATCTGAGCGGTCATGTTTTTCTCCGATTCAGTGTCTGAAGTGGCGCCTTCCGGTCAGCATCATCGGGATGCCGTGCTCGTCGGCGGCGGCCGTTACCTCGGCATCGCGCACCGAACCACCGGGGTGGATGATCGCTCGCGCTCCGGCATCGACCGCGGCGTCCACACCGTCGCGAAACGGAAAGAACCCATCGGTTGCGCAAACTGAATTCTTGGTCTTGTCGCCAGCTCTTCTTGCGGCGAGTTCAACTGCCTCGACGCGGCTCATCTGACCAGCACCGATGCCGAATGCTTGGCCGTCGGTTGCGAACACAACCGAGTTCGACTTCACATGTTTCACAACCGTCCACGCGAAAAGCAAGTCATCCCAATCTTCTTCGGTTGGCTGGACCTTGCCGGCAACAACCATCTCTTCTCTCCGACCCGCGGCGGTATCGAGGTCCTGCACCAACAACCCACCTGCCGCACTGCGGATGTCGAGCGTCGAGGTGAAGGGGAGCGCTTCGATCAATCGCAGGTTCTTCTTCTTGCTGAACACCGATACCGCATCGCGCGAATACCCGGGCGCGATCACGATGTCTGTTACCGCGATCAGTTCCAGCATCTTCTCGGCGGTCATCCCATCGATCTCGCGGTTGGCGGCAACGATGCCCCCGAATGCAGAGCGCGGATCGCACTCAACGGCCCGGCGGTAGGCATCTTCTATGTTGTCTCCAGTTGCAACTCCGCAGGGGTTGGTGTGCTTGATGATCGCAACCGCTGGCAGTGCGAACTCGCAAGCGAGTCGCCATGCCGCGTCGAAGTCGAGGATGTTCGTGAATGAAAGTTCCTTGCCTGCAACCTGACGCCACCCCGGGTCGCTAGACGCATAAAGAGCTCCTTGCTGATGCGGATTCTCGCCGTAGCGAAGCGGCATAAGCCTTTCCAGCCCGAGGAACAGCCGCTCTGGGAGCCGGTCGGAGTTGGTCATCCACCTGCTGACCGCCATGTCGTAAGTGGCGGTGTGAGCGAATGCTTCGGCGGCAAGGCGCGCCCGAGTTTCGTCCGAAAGCGCGCCGGCCCGCGAACGCATCTCATTCAAGATGCCTTCGTATCTATCCGGATTTACCACTACTGCTACCGACTTATAATTCTTCGCTGCCGCCCTCACCATCGCCGGTCCACCGATATCGATCTGCTCAACAGCCTCGTCTTCGGTGACGTCATCGTTGGCAACGGTTTGTGCGAATGGGTATAGGTTGCAAACCACAAGGTCGATCGGTGAGATGCCGTGCTCTTTCAATTGAGCGAGATGCTGCGGCTTACGCCTGTCGGCGAGGATGCCGCCGTGGATCTTTGGATGAAGCGTCTTTACTCTTCCGTCGAGCATCTCGGGGGCCCCCGTCAATTCACTCACCGGAGTCACGGGGATGCCTGCGCGAGAGAGCGTCCTTGCGGTTCCTCCTGACGAGATGAGCGTCACACCTTGTTCGACCAAGCCCCTCGCTAGGTCTTCGACCCCGGTCTTGTCGCTCACCGAGATCAGTGCACGCTTGATCTTCATGCTTTATTCCCTTCGTTCGGTTCTACGGTTACCAAGCGACCTTCGACCTTCACACGGCCGCTGCAGAAAGCACTCACCGCTTGCGGATAGATGACTCTTTCGATGACCTTGATCCGTTCATGCAGTGATGCTTCGTCGTCTCCGGGTTCGATGTGAACGGGGAACTGGCTGATGATCGGACCGTGATCAGTTTCTTCGTCGATCAGATGGATGGTTGCGCCTGTCACCTTCACTCCCCAGGCGAGCGCATCGGCCACGGAATGTGCACCGGGGAACGATGGCAACAGCGACGGATGGTTGTTCAAGATGTTCCCCTCGAAGGCCTTCACGAAGCCGGGCGACAGTATCTTCATGAAGCCAGCCGAGCAGACAACTTGGACGTCTCGTGACTTCAACTCAGATGCTACGGCCTCGCAATAATCCGAACGGCTCTGGTAACTGGCCGGATCTACGAAGAGCGCTTCAACTCCGCCATCGCGTGCGATCTGCAATGCACCGGCTTCGGATTGATCGGAAACGAGAACGATAACCTTGCCCCCGCCGAGCCGATTGGCCGAGGACGCGTCGATGAGTGCCTGCGCGGTTGTTCCGGCGCCAGACGCGAGAATGCCGATAAGAGTGCTCATACAGGTGTGAGGATATCGCGGCGGGAGGCTCGCCGAAGAGGCCCCGAGGAGAGTTGGATCAGATGGACGAAGAGCGCGAAGTTTCTACCCTGCGGCGTATCGCCCTTTTCCCCTTGACGCGCATAGTCCTTACGTTGGCTTTGACCGCTTTGCTCGCCATCGTCTTGGTGGTCATCATCGGTCGGCGGCATCTAAACCCTGCGGTCCAGGAAACGATCTTGGCGCTCGCTTCAGTAACAGGCCTGCTAGTGATTGGGCGATTCATCGAGAAACGTCCGGCTTCGGCTCTTGGGTTTCCACGCAAGAAGGCTCTCAGTCACCTGGCCATGGGATTTTTGATCGGGGCGGCGATGCTGGCGGTAGTCGTTGGCGTGATGGCGATCGCCGGTTGGTATCGCATCGCCGGGGTCCCCGCTCACCCCTTCTCAGCAATCGGCGGCGAAACGGGGACCATCGGCGCATTCATCGGGGCGCTGGTGTTCTTCCTGCTCGTTGCGGTGTTCGAAGAGACGGTTTCACGTGGCGTCATCATGAGGATCACAGAAGATGGCCTTGGTTCATGGATGGCGATCGCTATCAGTTCCTTGATGTTCGGGTTCGGCCACTTGGGCAATCCCAATTCGAGCCTGCTTGCAGCGGTTGCGATAACCATCGAGGCAGGAGTGCTTTTGGGGGCGGGTTATCTGTTGACCCGCGACCTCTGGCTGCCGATCGGCCTTCATTGGGCATGGAACCTCTTCGAAGGCCCCATCTTCGGAACCCCGGTGTCGGGTAAGGATTTCTCGGTGCTGGCGACGACTCGCATCGGTGGCCCTTCGATCATGACAGGGGGCCGATTCGGACCAGAGGCGGGGCTGATTGCAATGATCGTTGGAGCCGTCACGGGATTGCTGCTTCTCTGGCTGGCGCACAGGAAAGGAAACATCCTCGCCCCTCCCTGGGTGATGAAGAAACGTGTGGTGCCGGAAGGAACGCGGGCCGGACGCGGGGGTTACCCGTGAGGAGTTCGCAGCGGCTCGTTGCTTGTGAACTCCCACACCTCGACGGAGGTCATGGGAGAAGGCTACGGTTCGGCATCGTGCATGAGTCTGGCAATCTTGACGAAGTTGGTCACACGTTCATCACGAGCTACTGAGTTGAGCCTGCGAGCTACTTCGTCGGCCATCGCAGGATCGACGAACGCCGACATCAGGGAGATTCGCTGCCCAGGGTCGTCCGTGGCGTAGTTCGTGT
>JBHELT010000046.1:0-4189 GCA_046262935.1 Actinomycetota bacterium
CCCCGTCTCGAACCGGACCCGTCTCAGCAAAGGCGCCAGGCCCTCCGACTCGGCCTGAGCGATACCGGAAGACGGCTCGTCGAGCATCAACACCCGCGGCTCCGACGCGAGAACGCAAGCTATGTCTGCGATACGCCGAACCCCGGTCGACAACTCCTTCACGAACTTCTCTCGGAATGCACCCAGCTCCAGTAATTCGATCAGCCGCTCTGCGCGCAAACGAACTCGCCGCTCGGCCTGCCTCACCTGAGGAACCTGCAGGGCAGTTAGCGCAACATTGCGCACGTCCAATTTGCGGTCGAGGGCAACCAATAGATTCTCGAACACGGTGAGCGATGGGAACAACCGGGCATCCTGGAACCGCCGGATCAATCGCTGTTGTGCGCGTTGGTCGGCGCGCAGGCCTGTTATGTCTTTGCCGTCGTAGATCACCTGGCCGCTATCGGGTGATTGGTAACCGCTGATCAGGTCAAACAATGTTGTCTTTCCGGCGCCGTTGGGTCCTATCAAGCCAAGAGACTCGCCTTCGCGCAGTTCGAAGCTGACTTCAGAAACCGCCTTTATGCCCCCATAGGACCGACTCAGTTCTTTGACTTCAAGTATCGGACGCGCTTGTCCCAATTCGTATTCACGACGCTGGCGCTCGGATTTCATCGTCGATGAGGGCCCCCCTTCGGTAAGCGCTCCACTTCCCTTCACATAAACCGCGCGCAAGATATCGGGGCGCCGAAGAAGGTCAGCCGTTTTACCGATGAATTTGACTTCGCCTTTCTCCATGAAGATGGCTCGCTCGGCGATGGTCAGGGCCACGTTCACGGATTGCTCGACAACGATGATCGTCACTCCTCGGCGGTGGATCTCTTGAACGATCTCGATCAATTGCTGAACCACCGCTGGACTCAAACCAAGGGACAGCTCGTCGATCATCAATAGTTTCGGCTTGCTTAAAAACGCTTGAGCTAGCGACAGCATCTGCTGTTCACCGCCCGAAAGAGTCCCGGCGTTCTCGTTCTGCCGCTCCTTCAAGATCGGAAAAATCTCGAAGACTTCTGCGAGCCTCGTCTTCTTCTCCTCGGCGTCCGGTTCGAGCCAGTTACCCATGAGGATGTTTTCTTTGACAGACAGGCCGGGGAACACTCCCCTGCCTCCTGGCATGTGGATGACGCCGCGGCCCGCGATCTCGTGCGGCGGCATGTGAGTGGTGTCGCGCCCGTCGAAGACGACGGCACCGGCTGTGGCTTCCTGGGTTCCCGAGATAGCGCGCAACAGCGTCGACTTCCCTGCTCCGTTCGTGCCAAGCAACGCGATGATGTCGCCCTCCTCAACATCGAAGTCCACTCCGAACAGAACCTGCACGCCGTCGTACTCGACATCGACCTTGCGGCAAACCAGTAGCTTTCCTTCGCCGTCGTCTTTTGCACGTCGCCACTCTTCGGACGCCGCTTGGGAGGCGATCGCGGCTTTCACGTCGCGCTCATAAAGGCCGGCCGCGCTCAACTGGATGAGGGCAGAGATGAAGAAGAAAGGAACCGTTATGAACAGAGCCCCCGCCAGCCCATATTTGGTGAATACAAATCCCACCGCGGCAACCCGGAAGATGGTCCCAGGAAGCACAGCCAGGGCTTGCACAGACGCACCCAAGGAACGGACGTGCGCGGGGAGGATGTTGATGAACAGTACACCCGCAGCCGGGCCGATAAGGGCGCTGACTGCTCCAAATACGACGGAGATGACAACGAGGGCCCAATACGGAGGAGCCAAGGCTATGCCTGCTACTGCTACCGCAGACGCGACCGAAAGGAGCCCCGACAGGATCAGAACCCTTTGGGGACGTCGCCTCAAGAGAACATCGATCAGACCACCGGCAAGGAAGCCGAAGGGCAGTGCCGTTAGTCCTGTGATGATCCCAAGTACGAAGCGATCATTAATGGTCAAGTTGTAGGTCTGCGTGATGAAAAGTGGAAAGAAGAAAGCAAAGATGACGTCGCCTGGCCCCGCGAAAACCTGGGAGATGAATAACCGTCGAAGCGTTCGGATGGCCCAAATAGTTCTCCAGGCTTCTCCGAAACTCGGTGGGTCCTCTGGTACGACGGCAACCTCTTCGGGCAGCCCGAGGGATTTTCTCTCCATGTACCCGCGGATAGGTTCTTTCAGCAGGAAGATGGTAGCTATGCCTGCGAGTATCAACATCGGACCAGTAACGAAATATGGAAGACGCCAAGTCAGTTTGGTCAACTTGAACAAAAAGAGCACGAGACCCGGTGCCACGAACCCTATGGTGCGGCCTGTCACCCCGCTTAAAGCGAAAACCTTCCCCCTCACTTCGGGTGGGTAAAAGTCGCCGGTCAAAGATGCTTGCGGTGCGCTGAGGGCCACCCCTCCGATACTGTCCGACACGCGGCTCATGCCGAAGCCGCCCAAGCTCTGGGCCCTCCCCGCCAGGATGCCGCCCACTCCGATCAGGGCGGTCCCCACCCCGATCATCGGGATCCGTCGCCTGCGGTCTGCGAGGTAAGAAAGGCCGATGAGGCCGAATATCCCCACGAACCCAACCAGCCCGAGGTTGGCATTCAGTTTCGCGATATCCCAGCCTGTTTCACGGATGATGTTCGGGCCAGCCAAACCGAAGATCGAAGCATCCAAGGTCAAGATGGCGGTGACTATCGTAAAAACAGCGATGGGCCTCAGCCCGTATGGGGTCTTTCGAAGTTCCCCATAGTCTGCGGCTTCCCGAAGTGTCCGCCTGAATCCCAATTGGCCCCTCTTGATGAAGCCGGCCTCATCGCTGCGACGCGGGGCAGTGGCCGGCAGAGCCGACGCCCTTTCGCGACGCGGCGCGGCGGGTCCTTCCGAGGAAGCCCGTTCGCGTTGCGGTGGCTCTGCCGCTCCCCCCCCAGCGCGTTCTCTGGGCGGAGCTCCTCCGCCGTTCGTGGAGGCGCGCTCTCGTTTGGGTGATTTAGGTTCTTTGTCGGTCACTCTTCGCCTCCCAAACTTTTAGCTGCCGCCCCGATCGCGATTTTGTCGTCGGGCGCCCTTTTCGTATCGGCTGCGATCCGGCCCCTGTTCTTGTACAACTCCGATCTTGTGCGATACCTCTGGCTGAAAGGCAGAACGGACAATCCCATCGAGGGGATCGGGTCAGCCAGAGGCGCTAACCGCAATTCCAACGCCGCTGGATCGACATCAGCGAAAAGGCTTGGCACCACGATCTGTCTTCGGGTTGCAACGATGCGAAGAACCGAATCGCGAAGGCTATAAAGGATCGATCCCAGCCCTCCAGGCGCCGCATAAAGGACCAATAGCAGACCGATTGGACCTATAACCAGGGTCAGCAGCGGATTCCCACCACCGAAGGCCTTACTCAATACGTAGTAGGCGGTACCCAGCACCGCGCCTGAAACTGCACCAACCCCTCCGATAACCGCAAAGATGAAAACGTTCAAACTTTCGAAGGCGGTGAATGCGAGTGGCGTCACGGCCCGCTGATGGTGCGCCCACAACACCCCCGCGAATCCACACATGAATCCGGAAAGGGCGAACGCAAGCAGTTTCGTGCGAACAACACCGATCCCGAATGACTGAACGTTGTTGTCGTTCTCGCGAAGAGCGATGAGTATCCGGCCGAATCGACTCTTCCGCAGGTTGACGACCAGCCAGATCATCAACAACAGCGCCGAGAGGGCCAGGAAGTACATGCTCTTTTCATCCTCGAAATCGAAGATGAAAAGTTTCGGCCGATCGATCCGGGTCGGTATGAGCTTGTCGATGAATTGCTGATTGAAAACCGATGCCTGTATCGCGAAAGCCATTGCATAGGTAGCGACCGCCAGGAAGAGCCCTTTGATCCGAAGGGCAGGCAGTCCCACCAAGATCGCGAATCCTGCCACTGCAGTTGGCACGACGATCAACGCCAGCCAGAAGGAAAGGTGGAACTTGGATGTGAATAGGGCCCCCATCACCGCACCCAGTCCTACCAGTCCCCATTGGGCAAGACTCACCTGACCCGCCCAACCAGTCAGGACGACGAGGGACAAGATGGCTATCCCTTCGATGATCAGGCTTCCCAGTAGGTTGATCGAACCGACCGATGTTACGAATGGGAACCCAAGAACGAAAGCCAATCCGGTCAGGATCATGATTCGCCGCCAAAGGCGAACGCCAGGTATCGCGGTCATCTCCTTCGGCGTTG
>JBHELT010000047.1:0-15358 GCA_046262935.1 Actinomycetota bacterium
GGCCGAATCCGAAGGTCACCACCCCGACTTGAAGATCGGGTGGGGATATACGAGCGTTTCGCTCAAAACCCATGCAGCCAAAGGCCTGACGGACAACGATTTCATAATGGCAGCACGCATCGACCGGATGGTCAGCTAGAAGTCAAACGTTGAAGCGGAAGTGCGTTACGTCGCCTTCTTGGAAGACGTAATCTTTACCTTCAACTCTTAGTTTGCCCGCCGCCTTGGCCGCGTCCCACGATCCACATTCGACGAGCACGTCATACGACACAACCTCGGCCCTTATGAACCCGCGTTGGATGTCGGAGTGGATCGCCCCTGCCGCTTCGGGAGCGGTTGCCCCCCTTCGGACCTCCCATGCGCGCGATTCGGTGTCGCCTGCGGTGAAGAATGTTATGAGGTCGAGACTTCGATACACCGTTGAGATCAACTGGCCCAAAACAGGTTCGGTCACTCCGTACGCTTCGAGGAGTGGGAGTGCCTCTTCGTTCGGCAGCCCGGCGACCTCAGATTCCAACGACGCGTTGGCCACGAAGGCTGGCAGGCCGATCTCGGGTGGACTCTGCCCCATCGATGATTCATCGACGTTCCAAAGAACGATCACCGGCTTCAGGGTTATCGGGGCGAGCGGTGAAAAGACTTCGAGGGCTGGCCTCTCCCACTGTCCATCGGACAGGAATCTTCCTTCCTCCAACAGAGCCAGCGCCGACTCGAGGGCTGGCACTTCGTTCTTCGCCGACGCGTCTTTGCGCGCTCTGGCAAGTCTGTTCTCAACCGGACCGGTGTCGGCCAGCACCAATTCTTCGGCGAAAGACCTGGCGGTCTTTTCGGCCTCGAGGCCCCCGAAGTTGGCAACTACCACGACCACCGCGTCCGCATCGCGCAGTCGAGCGATAGCCGCTGCCTGGGTCCGTGCGGTTTCGTGAACATCGACGGCTTCGATCTGAGCCGGAACCCGCTTTCGCGATTCGTGCAGTTCCACCAGAACATCGAGCCTGGGATCGGGTACGGGCACAGTTGCGACATCAGCTTTCGAGATGCCGGCTCCAAGAGCGCGGAAGAACGTTGTCTTTCCGGCCCCCTGGGGGCCGGTTATCCCTATCGATTTCATCGGCCGTCAGGATAGCCTTGAATCGATGTTGTCATGCTAGAGATCACCGGAAGCGCCGAAGAGGTGCTGCGACGCGCTTACGACGCTGCCCAGCGCTTCAATCCTGATGCCAAGATACGCGTCTACCGGTTGGGTGCGACGATTGAAACTGGCTTCACCGATGTCCCCGAGCCCGATGACGAAACGATCTCGCTCGAAGAGATGATCTTATATGTCGAGTCGGGCATCGAAGGAACCCTCGACACCACCGAGAGACATGACCGCCTGATCGTTCGCTGAACGTGTGGGGTGGGGTGGGGGCCTTGCTACGGCAACATCAATCGCGGCACTCGTGGGTTAGGCGTGGGGTGGGGGGCCTTGCTACGGCAACATCAATCGCCCGTGACTCTGCGCCGACCAGCACCTGTGGGGCTCATAGGTTGCCTCCGAAGACCCCCACCCCACCCTCGCGCGAGAAGGCACACGCAGCCGCATCGCGCGACCCCACTGGCGCTCACACTTGTCGCAAAGGACCTTCCGCCCAACCCGTTCGAGAGGGTGATGGGCCCGCTGCTGAGGGCAACCTATGAGCCCCGCGACGGCCGCACAGCACACGGCCACGGGCGATTGATGTTGCCAAGAGCACTGGACCTTCAGCCCACCAGTTGCCAAAGGGTGAAGGGCGCCGCTGCGGAGGGCAACCTATGAGCCCCGCGACGGCCGCACAGCACACGGCCACGGGCGATTGATGTTGCCAGGAGCAGTGGACCTTCGCACTCACCCCTTGCGGGCGGTCCCCTTGCGCTTGGGTTTGACTTCGGCAGCTTCCACCGTCTTCATCGCCGCCGCCTTGATGGTGTCGAACATTGCGTCTACCCATAGCAGGTAACCGCCGGCACTTGGATGGAACAGGTCCCACGAGAAGTACCGAAATGGTTCTCTGGCGAACTCATCGCCGGTTGCCGCAGCTAGGTCGAAGTAGGGAACGGCGCGAGCGATCGCTTCGTCGCGGATGGCATCGGCAACTCGTCGACCGCTCCAACCGATCAACGCCCTGAGCGGTTGTGCCCAGGCCCTTGGGGCCCCCATGTCGGGGGGACCGATCACAACAACCGAGGCGCCCGTCGACAACAGCGACTCCAGCGTACGCCCCATCTTTTCGCGTACTTTCGCCGGAGCGATGAAATGTGTCGCATCATTCGCGCCAACTTCTATCAGCACCAACCGCGGTTTCAGATCCAACACCAGTGGCAACTGCGAATCGGCGACATCGGATGTGTTGTTACCCGACATCCCCAACACATTCAGTCGTACACGGAAATCTTCGCCGAGCCTTTGGGCGACAAGCCATGGGAACGATCGCTCCGGCGTTGTGCCGACCCCGACGGTGAAGCTGTCTCCTATGACCACAAGATCAAGGCGCGGGCCCTTCTCATCGCCGAAGTCGCCTTGTATCCGATCAGGTGGGCCTTCTTTCAGGTAGTCGCGCCTAAGAGCGATCGCTATCTCGGCCCCCAACCCGGCCAGCGCACCAAACGCCACTGCGACGAATGAGCCGCGGATGAATCTGCCCACGTGTGTCCTAACTCGCTCTCATAGCGACGATCTCGACCTTGAACTTTCCCGCAGGCGCGCTGACTTCGACGATCTCGCCCACACGCCTTCCTACCAATGCAGTCCCAAGTGGAGAAGATGTTGTAACTGTCCTCATACCTGGAAGTTTCTCTTCGTTCGATTGAGCGAGCAGATAGTCTTCGGTGTCGTCTCCATCTTTCACGGTCACGATCACACCGACCGCCGCTTGGTCGGTCTGCGCTGGGCTATCGCGCACGACCGCCCGATTGACGGTTGCTTCGAGTGTGCGGATGCGAGCTTCCATCATCCCTTGTGCGTCTTTGGCCGAGTGATATTCGGCGTTCTCCTTCAGGTCTCCAAATTCGCGCGCTCGCTGGAGGCGAGTGCTCATCTCTGCACGACCTGTTGTCGTTAGTTCTTCGAGTTCACTCTTCATGCGTTCCAGCGTTTCCGGTGAAACGACGATGGGGTCTTGGGTGTTTGGCATGCCCATAGATTAAGCCCCCGATGGGTTGTTGCTCCACTCGGCTAAACTTTCCAGGCATCAACCCCATCGGGCAGCAACCCCATCGGGACCCACAGACAAGGGGAACACCATCGCAGATCACGAGATGACCATCGCAAGGGCTCGACAACTCCTAGATTCCGGTCGTCGTACAGCCGTTCAACTGACTGAAGCATGCCTCGAACGGATCGAGCAAACCGAGCCCGCGCTCAAAGCATGGGTGACGATCGACGTTGAAGGGGCACTCGAGACTGCACGCAGGATCGATACCGAAGGCGTCGCCAATAAGGGCCTCCTGTCGGGCATCCCGGTGTCAGTCAAAGACATCTTCGATGTCGAAGGTTTACCTACGACCGCATCGTCGCGCGTGCTTGAAGGAAACATCGCATCTACGGATGCCGACGTCGTGCGCACCATCAAAGACCAGGGCGCGGTCATCCTCGGCAAGACCAACACCCATGAGTTCGCGTACGGATACGTAACACCGCCGACGAGCAACCCTTGGGACCTCGGACGCATACCGGGAGGTTCCAGTGGAGGCGCCGCGGTCTCGGTAGCCGTCGGCGCCGCTCTTGGAGCCATCGGATCGGACACGGGTGGATCGATCCGCGTGCCCGCGGCTTTGAATGGAGTCACCGGACTGCTGCCGCGCCACGGGGTTTTGTCATTGAAGGGTGTCATTCCGCTAGCACCCAGCCTCGATGCCGTTGGCACCATCGCCCAAGACGCGCAAGACGTCGCCTTCATGTGGGCAGCGCTGTCTGGTGAGACTGCGATCATCGATGCACCGAAGTTCAGCATCGGCATCCCCGACCAAACGGTCTTCGGAGAAGTTGATGATGAAGTTCTGGAAGCATTCGATCGAGCAGTCACATCGATAAGTGCATTGGCCGACAGTACTTCACACATCAAACTGCCGCCATTCGAAGATTTCAACCTGCCGCGCGGTGCGATCATCATGCCGGAATCACTGGATGCGCATCGCAGCAAAGGATGGTGGCCCGCTAAGAAAGACCTGTATTCCGAAGAACTGCAGACCTACTTCGAGTTCGCAGAGAGTTTCATGACTGGCGAGATGGCCGAATCCGGACAGGAATTTGCAAGAACGTTGGTTGATCAATTCCTTTCCGGCATGGAAAGTGTCGATGTGGCGGTCACTCCGAGTGCACCCTGTGGTGCCCCCACCCACGAAGAGGCGGCTAAGGTTGAACCGATGAGCCCAAGAAGACCGGTCGCGTTGAAACTGATGAGGCTCCCGGGGCCGGTGAACATGGCAGGTCTCGCTGCGATATCGCTGCCTTGTGGGTTCACTGCTCGTGGCTTGCCGATCGGCTTGCAGATCATCGGACGCGACGAGAGATTACTGATCGCGATCGCTGACGCTTACCAGAAGCAAACCGAATGGCATAAGACAAAACCGACGATCTAGGGATGGCCAAGACTTTTCGCCGAGCCAAGAACCTGCCCACCTGGCGAAGGATCGCTGTTAATGCATGGGCTCCTCCCCAAGAAGCAACCATCCATGGTTCGCTAGAGATCGACGCAACCGAGATGCTGCGCTACATCGACCTTGCCCGAGCCCAGGGACACCGCGTAACGGTTACGCATCTGGTGGCAAAGGCATTGGCGTTAGCGATCGCCAAGATGCCACAGGTCAATGCGATAGTGGCGAAGGGTTCGCTTTGGCTACGCGACAGCGTTGATGTCTTCTTGCAAGTCGCCCTCGATGAAGGCGAGAGTCTTTCCGGAGCAACTATCCGAAATGCTGACAAGAAGTCCGTGCCAGAGATCGCTACGGAATTGAGCGAACGAGTTTCGAAGATACGCGCCCACACAGATGAGGCTACAGAGAAAACAACCAGCACGATGTCGAAGATCCCCGACAGGTTCCTCGGTCCGATATTGCGGATGTTGTCATGGGCCCAATACGATCACGGGATGGACCTCACGAAGCTGGGGGTCGAAAAAGACACCTTCGGCTCCGCGATGGTTACCAATGTGGGCATGTTCGGATTGCAGCAAGGTTTCCCGCCCGCGTTCCCATTGGGCAGAACGGCCATCGTTGTACTCGTTGGCGAAGTCTCCCCTAAAGCCGTCGTCATCGATGGCGAGGTCGTGGCTAGGCCGATGCTAGGACTTCATGCAACTCTAGATCACCGCATAGTGGATGGTTATCACGCTGGCGTTATTGCCTCTGAAGTGCGAAGGGCCCTGACCGACCCCCAGAAACATCTGTAAGCCCGAGGGGAATGACATGGATGACAGTGGATGCGAGGATGTGATTCATGCAGATCCCATTGATCAGAAAACTCGCTAAACCGGCCCTCACCTATGGTCCCGCCTTCTTATGCCCCGCGGTGTGGGCATTCGCTAAGTACCCGCAAGAGATGGGTTGGGTCGCAGATGCATACGGTAGGACCTTCGGGATCATCTCTTCTCTCTACGAAGATTGGACGAAGGTGGAGGGATACGGCGAGCCACTGGAGCGGGCCCTGGATGAAGTCCGACAACCACCTTCGCGGATACTTGATGTAGCAACCGGCACCGGGTTCGTTGCGCGCAAGTTGAAGAAGATGTTCCCAAGCGCCGAGGTGACAGGGGTCGACATCACCTCGCAGATGATCTCGATCGCGCAACATCAGGCAGTTGCAGAAGGACTCGACATCGACTTCAAGGTGGCCGACTCGGCCGAGCTGCCCTTCGAGGACGCTACATTCGATCTGGTCGTCTTACAGAACTCGATCCCTTACGCCGAGGAACTGATGAGGGTGACGGCCGCGGGGGGACGGGTGCTTGTGATCTTCTCATTCGGCGGACCTTGGGTCAGCCTCGCATGGCCGGCGCTCGGCGAGAATTTCCAGGCGGCGGGGGCCGAGTACATATGGTCATCCACCGAAGGCTCTGGCTTCTATGGGGTGGCAAGAAGATCGAAGTAAGATCCACCCAACACGCAAAGAAGGGACCCGATGACCTACATATCTGAGTCGCCGGCAGGATTCATCGCACGCAAAGAAGGTGTCGAGGCAGTCATGATGCCTATAGGCGCCCACGACGCGCAGCTGGTTCTGATCGCATCAGACGGTGAATGGTTGAGGTACGTCGTTCCCTCGCTCGACGACGCCAAGGTGGTCTGCGAGCGCCTCGGCATCGAAGGGCACGAAGGATATCCCGACCACCTAAGGCAAAGGATGGCCCTTTACAGAAGGACCCCTGAAGACTGGGCGTCGGCCCCCTATCCCGAAAGAACTCGCGGCACCTCGGTGTAGGGCCCGCATCTAAAGACGCAGCCGGAAACAATCGCTCGCCGATAACTGGGCTTTCGGCACTTATCTCGGGGTTGGCGGGATCTAAGCCGCAGGATGCCGGACGCGACAACGCCCCGGCGGTTGGATCGGCACCGGGGCGCAGGATGGGCGAAAAAAATGCTAGCTCCAGGCTAGCTCAAACTCCTACGGAAATGGCCTCACGCTCAGATACGGCCTCGTCCGATACTCGCATCTCGAGGTCACGAAGGCGTGCCTCCAAGATCTCGATTCGAAGTACCAAGTCGTTCAACTTGTCCTTGTCTGACCCGAACTGAAGATCGGCCCAAGGCTCACGGATGTGTAGCTGCCTCATTGCAGACGTACCCCTTTCATTCCGTCCTGCTTCATTCCGTCCTCTTAACTGCCTATTTCTTCCACCCCCGCCTTGATGCAGCTGCAGCGGACGCTGAAGCGCCCATTTGGTGTGGAGTAGGTAACAAGAGTAACACCGACGAAACGGCTGGTCTAGACCCCAAATTCGGTTAATACCGCCTAGCCGGAAGAATCGGATGGGCCCCCACTCGGGGGCCGAGTTATACCTTGCACGTCCCCGGCTGCCCCATCTTGGCCCGTGATCGGGGGCCCAACTGCCCCTACACGCACCACTTTCGCTGGGAAAGGGCCATCGCCCGCTCCGAAATGGTCACCAAGGCGACCGAGCCGCCCTGATACAAACCGGCGAAGCAAGCTCGGCGTCCTTGCTTGAACCGCCTTTCGGATAACAGGCACGAGCAGCAAGGCTGCGAAAAAGTCGCTGATGAAGCCAGGGACTATGAATAGGACCGCCGCCAAAAGGAGCAAGCAACCGTCCACGATCTCGGCCGAAGGGACCTGGCCCGACCTCACCGTTCGTCGCAGGCTCTTGAACACTCCTGTCCCTTGCCGAAGGACCATGGTGAGCCCCAGGACACTGGATCCAAGAAGAAATGCCACAGTCGCGAGAACCCCTAAGTGCTCAAACGCCGCGATGATCACGGCGACCTCGAGGATCGCCCATAGACCCGATGCGATCGCCCACCGAATGGGCGGCGAGGAACCCACACTGTTAGCGTAGCCGCTTCATGCCGATAAGCCAGCTCTCCCAACAAAGGTGCACGACGCTTCGTTCCGCAGGAGCGATCGTTATCGACCTTCGAGCCTACGCGGAACATCTCGCCCAGCGACCTCGCGGAAGCGTCAGCCTCCAGTTCGAAGCCGGACCGGGTTTCGGAGGAAGGGCGCGCGATCTGTTGAGGCTCGGATCTTCTTTGATCATCATCGATGACGGACACCAACCGATCGACGATGCAGCCGCGATGCTCCATGGAAAAGGTTTCGCCGTGAACGGATATGTACGGCTAGAAGACTCTCCGCAGATCATCGAAACGAAAGTCGTCGATGTTGATGACGCGCGTGACCTTGAACTATTGAACGTCGCCGACCCGGGAACCATCGAGGTCCCCAACGCAAGATTCATCCCGGCCGAGGACCTTTGGACTCGCGTCGACAGCCTGCAACCAAACTACAGGATCGGGGTACTCGCTGGATGGGGCCTTCGAGCGGCGGCCGCCATCGGCATACTGGAGATGCTCGGATTCGAGGACCCCGTATTCGTCAGAACACTTCCGGCAGGAACGAAACCTCGAACCACTTCAGCAGACCAACGGATATTCCGCGTGGGAGGGCCGGGTTGATCAGCTTTCGAGTCCCTTGGCGATGAGAAAACCTCGCGCCC
Organism: Actinomycetota bacterium; assembly: GCA_046262935.1. Taxonomy (GTDB): domain Bacteria; phylum Actinomycetota; class CADDZG01; order JAHWKV01; family JAHWKV01; genus JBHELT01. The sequence continues at coordinate 8,190 of JBHELT010000047.1, forward strand.
TCTCCGTCAACGGATAGCGGTTGACGAGTTTCCAGAATCGCTCCGAATGGTCAGGGGCGATCAGGTGCGCGAGCTCATGCACAACAACATAATCCTTGACCCATCCAGGCATCCCCGCGAGACAGTCGGCGAGCCGTATGGTGGCATCGCCGAAAGTGCAAGAGCCATATCGGGAATTCTGGTTCGTAACGTAGGTTATAGACCGCCATTCGAGTTTGCCGTCGAAATAGCGTCGATTCAAAGACCGAGCTCTTCGGTCGAGATCGCCGGTGGAATTGAGTTTCTCGCGGCGCTCGCGTGCTTCGAAACGTTCGCGCATCTTGTCTATCCAATCGATCTCCTCCGCCCGCGACATGCGGGCGGGCAGGTAGACGATCAAAGTGTCCTTTTCGAGCTTTGCGGCGACGGTTCGCTTGCGCCGGTCCGAGCGCCGAACTTCGATGGCTTTCACGAAGGGCCCGTCGGCGAGCTCAGATTCAGTGGCGATGTTAAGGGGTGTCGTACTGGCCAGATCGACCGCGAGAGCCTCGGCCGGCGCACTCATCGGGTGCATAGCCGGAGCCTCTGCCTGTGGCGACTGGCTTTCGTCACGCACCGCGGGCGTCACGAAAGACAGTTGGCCTGGGATCTCGCGCAAAGATCGTGGATAGATAACATCGATGTGATTATAGGTGGGGCCCCCGACAAAGAAGGTGAACCGTGCCGGTAAGACAACTGATCACCTATCCGGACCAACGCGTCGCTCAGGTGGCCATCGAGATCGACAGCATCGACCAAGGCGTGATCGACACGGCACAGGACTTGATCGACACCCTGAGCAGCACCCAGGGTTGCCTGGCACTTTCCGCTCCCCAGATCGGCGTCCCTCTGCGCATGATCGCGGTCTCGACGAAGGGCGCATACATCGTGGTGAATCCAACTATCAGCGCGAAGGACGCGATCGTAAGAGTCAAGGAGCGCTGTTTCTCGTACCCAGGACGAGTCGCGGAGGTCGAAAGGGCAGATCGCATCTTCCTTCGCGGAGTTTCAATCGAAGGCGCTCAGGTCGCCGCTGAGGTGACCGGGCTCGAATCAAGGTTGATCCAGCATGCGGTCGACCATCTCGATGGGATCGTCATCTGACCTTTCGCCAAGTCACTATTGCTTTTATAGTGATCGGCATGCGCAGCACGAAGGTCTACGGGCAATACTGCCCAGTCGCAAAGTCGTTGGACATCGTAGGTGACCGATGGACGCTGTTGATAGTGCGCGATCTGCTACGTGGCAAACAACGCTTCAAAGAACTGCAAGGCTCACTCCGCGGCATCGCACCGAACCTTCTGTCCGACAGGTTGAAACGCCTCGAAGAGTCCGGTTTGGTAGTAAGGACGATCTTCAAACAGATCCCACCAAAGGTCGAATACACCTTGACCGACACAGGTCGTGCCCTCGAATCGGTTCTGGGAAGTCTGGCCCGATTCGGCATGGCCAACCTTATGGAAGACCCCTCAAACGACGAGGTCATCGATCCGGGATTCATCTTCCAAGCCATGCCGTCGTTATTCGTAACGGCGCGGGCTAAAGGCATCGACGCCATTGTTCGGTTCGACATATCGGGCGACGGCGGGGGAACCTGGTTCGTAAAGGTCTCTTCACGCGGATGCCGCGTGACAAGCCGGTCCGCAACCGATCCGACGGTGACCATCGCTACCGACGCCCATACGTTCGGGGCCATGGCAGTTGGTTCGCTTGATCCGAAGAAGGCAGGCTCCAAAGGAAAACTCAAGATAAGCGGGGACAAAGCCCTGGCCGAGCGCTTTCCTCACCTGTTCGTGAATCGGGACGATGCCATCGGGGCCTCACCGAAGGTAGCTCGGGGGCGAACCAGCGCCAGCTGATCTTCGGCCCGACCGCGATATCCGATCCATTGTGCTTCAAGACCGAGATACCCCTAAAACCCTTGTGCCGTCCATTACTAGTTTTTTTATTGTAATGGCGGGTAAACTGTATGAGCCTCTTCAAAAGGAGCGATTTGATGACGAAAGTCAGCGAGCACATACAGATCAAGGGCGGGGCCGATCTTGCAGCCCTGATCCTTAGAAGACCCGATTCGATCGGTCGGTTCCCAGGCGTCGAGCATGCGTATGTCGGACAGCCCGGCCTAAGGATGCAGATGCGCATCCAACCGATGGGCATCACCCTGCACGACAGCGTCCTGCTTGCGTGGTCCAAAGACCGCGTCGACAACGACACTCACATCTACCCATTCCGGATCGAGGGTGGCAGATGGCTGCACGGTACCGGCGAGATGGCATTCGCCGATGCGCCTGCGGATTGCACGATGGCAACTCTTAGTTGGGAACCCGAGATACCGGCGACGCTGTCGGTGGTGCCGGGGATGCGCCGTGCCATAAAGAGGTGGCTCAAGCGCTCGTCTCGCGACTGGTTGGTTGCCATGAAGACCCAGATAGAACCGCGCAACGAATCCGCATGCGGGGCCTTTACACTCGCCGACGTGGGAGCGTAGTTACAGCTTCATCTTGCGAACGTTTCGAGGATCAGCTGGTGATTCTCGATCAACCGCTCGGGGGCCACACGGTACCAAGGTCCCCCTAACGTGGCCTCGCTAACCACACCTTCGAACTTCTTAGCCTTTTCGATCACCTCATCGGCAGTTCCGAACAAAGCGTAGGTCTCGGCCATCTCGGAGCTAACTATCGATGCCAGCTTCTGCATATCTTTGTGCTGATAAGCCTCTCGAAGCATCGGCACGACATCGGCGAACCCATGCAGTTCGAGCACCGGCAGATAAGAACGTGTCGTCGCATAGAAGCCGATCTGTTGACGGACCTCGCGCTCGGCTAAGGAACGGTCCTCACAGATCGAAACGATCAATTGTTGTGCGAGTTCTATGTCTTTCGGCTTTCGCCCCTCAGACAGTGCCCCCTTCTCGATGGAAGGAAGGACGATCTGCTTGATGTACTCGAGTGAAGTCATGGGATGACCAACCACACCGTCGGCAACCTCACCAGCAACCTCGTGCATGCGCGCGTTCACGGCGGCGAAAAAGATCGGGATATCGCGCCTCAGTGGCGGAGTGACGCGGGGCCAGGGTGACATGCTCACTTCGTAGAAACGTCCATGGAAATCGGGCTCTTCGCCGAAGAACCCTCCGATGAACGCCCGCATCGCAAGCGCGTACTCGCGCATCTTGGGGGCCGGATGCTCGAACCTTGTCGAGAATCTTTGTTCGTTCACTCGCTTCACCTGTGAGCCCAGACCGCAGATGAAGCGCCCGCCGCTCAATTCGTCGAGGTCCACCGCGGTCATGGCTGTGATCCCTGGGCTCCGGGGGAAGGCCAATGCGATCGCCGTGCCGATGCGGGCCTTGGTGGTGTTGGTTGCCGCAAGCGCTGCGCCGATGTATGCCGTGGACGATGTCTCGGCGGTCCACACAGAGTCGAATCCGTGGGCCTCGACCGCTTTCGCCATCTCGCCAACGATCCCCAGGGGGCCGCCCACAACCATGCCGTACTTCACAAATGCCTCCTCGATCAGAAAGCAGACTACCCTTGGCCTAATCGAACATATGTTCTATCATAGTGTCATGCGCTGGGACAACTTGCTCACAGACAACAACCAGATGACAGCCAAGCTGCCGCTCTTCGCCGACGAGGCCGTTGTGCGGTCCTTCAAGACGCCCGAGTTCAAAGGGATGACTTTCTATGAAGTGAACGCCAAGAGCATCATCAATCACGTCGCAGGCGATCGCTTCGGCTTCAACTGGACCATCAATCCGTATCGAGGGTGCTCTCACTCATGCGTTTACTGCTTCGCTCGGCCAACACACACATACCTCGATTTCAACTCGGGCAGCGACTTCGACACCAAGATCGTTGTGAAGGTGAACGCGGTTGAGCTGTTGCGAACAGAGCTGCGCCGCAAGTCTTGGCCGGGTGCATCGATCGCGATGGGAACCAATACGGACCCATACCAACGAGCCGAGGGTCACTATCGTTTGACGCGCAAGATCTTGATCGAGCTGAATGCAGCTCGGAATCCGTACTCGATACTCACGAAAGGCACATTGATACAACGCGACATCGATGTCCTGGTCGAGGGGGCTTCGATGATGGACGTCAGCACTTGCTTCTCCGTTGGAACGATCGACGATGATGTGTGGCGCATGACCGAACCGGGGACCCCACATCCACTCAAACGACTCGAAGTTGTTCGTCGATTGAATGAGGCGGGAGTTCCGTGCGGAGTTCTGATGGCGCCAATCTTGCCCGGGATATCAGACGATCCCGATCTTTTGAAACGCACGGTCGAAGCGATCGCTGAAGCTGGCGCGACTTCGGTGTCACCCATAGTCCTTCATCTGCGCAAAGGAGTTAAGGAAGAGTTCATGTCGTGGCTCGAGGACGCGTTCCCGCACCTCACCTCGGGGTACATGAAGATGTATGGCCGAACAACGGCGCCTAAGGAAGTCACGGCGCCGATCGGCCGAGTTGTGGCTGCAACCAAGTCGCGGCTCGGCTATGCGACGAATTTAGTCTCCGCTAAGAGCGCGGATGCGGCCCCCAACATGGGGGCCGCACAGTCGCAGTTAGCCCTGGACCTCATGCCATCTCGCAAGCGCAAGGCTCCGAAGTGGGTCAAGGATCCACTAACGACAGGCCACTGAGCCGCACCAGGTCTTCACGCATCGAAGCGGTGACGCTCTTTAATTCGGGGAAGTCTTCGAGGCCAAGCGGGATCGAGATCCTCAAACCCGCTGTGGCCGATGCGACGCTCCCGCAGTCGGGACACTTGCCCTCGGAGACGTTCTCGAACGTGATGATCCTGCCTCCGCACGAGTCGCATGTATACAACAGCACCCTCAGCCTCCATTCGCTGTCCGTTGTCGATGTTAGTTTCCAGGCGGGCGCGAGTGAAGACTTTCAGACGACTCGGAACATAAATTCACCATTGTCAGCACATACTGACCGATGGGTCATGTCGTGCTTTTTCTAGCCCTCACATTGGTCGGCTCGGTTTCGATGATCCTGAATCGGACCTTACAATCCAAAAGGAACTTTTTGACCTTGTCGACATCGGGTTGCTCGCCTTCGGCTGCTACAACCTCGCGCAGGCCTGAGTTCGCGATCAGTTTCGCGCAGTCCAAACAGGGCGGCGAAGTGATGTACAGGGTCGCTCCCTCCCGGCGCTCCGGTTCCGCATACAAGATGGCGTTCGCCTCGGCGTGCAGGCCCCAACAAGGCTTGGTTAGATCGCCCTTGCGGCCTCGCGGGCATGCGCCTTGGTCGCAATGGCCATATCCAGAAGGAGTCCCGTTGTAACCCGTTGATTGGATGTGTCTCTTCGATACGATCACAGCTCCGTGCTTGCTCTGCGTGCAACTCGAACGCGTGGCCGCCTGCCGCGCGAGGTTAAGGAAATATGTATCCCAGTCGGCCCTGGTCTTGGTTGTCGTAGGCATCGTGGGCGCAATGATAAAGACTGGTAGCGTCGAAGGTATGACCGACGTCGAAAACCTTCTGCTTTCGTGCTGGATAGTCGAGGCAGCGCGAGCCGCTGTATTGAGCGGCAGGGGCCATGGTGCGGCCTCTGTGAGGTCGGCACAGAGGGCTCGGATACTCGCAGGCGCATTGTCACGGTCAGGCCAAAAGATCGTTCCCCGATACGCCAGCGAGCATGCCCAATGGCAGGCGCAGGTTGCAGGCTCCGCCGAGGAGACTGGTCCGATCGGCTGGTTCTTCTTGCAGCGGTTAGGGATGTACGTCGATGCTCACATCCAAGCCTTGGTTAGCGATGACGACCTCGCACGCATGCACGACCTGCTTGCTCCCGATGAGGCCGAAGTGAACGAAGCCCTGGTCAACGGCGGCCTGCCACCTGCCCCACCTGCGGATTGGCCAAGTGTCGAGCGAGCCATGATCCCTTCCGATGCCGAACCCGGTGGCGCCGAACCCGGTGGCGCCCAACCAAGCGTCCCGGGGCCCACGGGCCCCGCTTCCAGCGACCCCGCTTCCACCTTTGCGATCTTGGGCGATCCACACATCGGGCACAGGTCGTCGGCCCCCCTGGTCGCAGCCGCCATCGATGACATCAACGCGATCGGCGTTGACTTCGTGGTGGTCATCGGGGACCTCACTCAGAACGGCAGCATCGAGTTCTTCGAACAGGCAGCCAAGACATTTGCAAGATTCGAATCGCCGGTATTGCTGACTGTCGGCAATCACGACATGTGGGGAGGAGCAACCGATTTCGCGGTTGGCCGCAAGATGTTCCAACAGGTGTTCACCCGGGCAACCAGTTTCGTGCACACCCTCGGTGGCGTGCGCGCTATCGTCTTAGATTCAGCGGATCCATCGCCTTCTCCCTTTCCTCCCTTCGACCTTTTGAGTGGCAGATTCCACGAGGCGCCCCACGAGTCGGTTCCCGGCGGAAGGTTCGATGACGAGACCCTCGGATTCATCGAAAGCATCGGACCGGCTGAAACCTCGTTCGTTTTTTTGCACCATCCACCATTTCCATATCTGGGATTTCCCCCACTAGTCTTCGGGCTTGATCAACAAAGCACCGACGCCCTAACCAAGATGAACGATCGGGTGTCGCCGGCGGCTATCTTCTGCGGACACACCCACAGATCCGCGATCTCTTCACTCGACGACACCGTGGTGCTAGAGGTGCCTTCATGTAAAGAGTGGCCCTTCGGTTTCGGTTTGGTCGAAGTCAACAAACATGGCTGGGCCTACAACCTGATCCCGATCAGTGATCGCAAGGTGGTTGAAGAAGCGAGTGGATCCGCCGGGCTGCTATTTCGACGTTACGGTCGCGGTCCCGACGAAGCGCGGGCCTTCTCGACAACATTCTGAAGACTGCTAGAACTTGCCTACGTTGCCAAACAGTTGACGGATCGGGCCCGCAACCAAACGCCGCATCGGCCCACCCATCAAAACGGTCAAGTGATAGAGCGGGTGGTACCACCATTGCACGCGAACCTCGAACTTTCCGCGCTCTATTCCGTTGATCACAGCCTGAACCACACGTTCTGCATCCATCACCATCCACGCCGTGATGGGCTTGGCACGCAGCGAATCCATGGGAAAGCCTTCGGTGTCGAAGAAGCCAGGTTCGACAAGCATGGTTCGTATCCGGCGCTCCGACAGTTCATGGAAGAGCGA
>JBHELT010000048.1:0-54212 GCA_046262935.1 Actinomycetota bacterium
CAGGGGCCGACCCAAAATCTGTTACTCACATCAGTATCCCTTGCCCAAGTTCGATAGCGGTGAACCAAACGACCGCCAAAGCGTATGTTGTTGGATGTGGTGTTGGAGTTGTCGACCTCACGACAAATAAGGTGGTTGGCACCCTACGCACCTACTCCGAAGTATGGGCAATCGCCGTGGACTCGGTGCGCAATCGCGTCTTTGTGATTGAAGAGAATGCGAGTGTTCACAAGGTTTGGATGGACATTTTTGACGGACGTACAAATGCGTGGGTCAACGAGATACCTCTGCCAAGTCATTCGTACGGCGTCGCGGTCAACTCGAAGACCGGCAAGGTTTACGTCACGAACTATTATTCAGACAGCGTGACGGTGATCGACGAAGCAACCAACACCATTGTCGATACATTCGATCCATCACCCGGCGAACCTTCTTATCCCTACGATGTCGTCGTCAACGAAACGACCAACCGCGTTTACGTTTCAACTGACTTCGCCATCCCGACCTTCGACTACGTGGGGGCGGTTTATGCGGTCGATGGAGCAAACGATTCCGCCATCGGAAGAATTTCACTTGAAGATAAAGCCTCAGCACCAGCATGGCTTTCCGTTGACGAGAGGAACAACCGGTTGTACGCGGCGACCTACTTCTCCCCGCGTGTCTATGGGATAGACACTTCTACCAATAGCCTCATCGCAAAGATAGATGCGGCTCCATACCGGCTCGCTGGAGTCACGATCGATCCCAGAATCAACCGCGTATACGTGAGCGCCGGATCGGGGGACTGGCCCAATACCCCAGACCAGCTGCTCACCATCGACGAGACCACCAACAAGATACTCAGCCGAACCCGGATCGATGGAGTTGCCGAAGGTGTCGCCCAGTACCAGGCGGGCTATGAGGTTCTGGTCGCAAGTTACTTCGGGGGCTACATTGACGTGTTGATAGAGGACCCCGACGCACCCGTTCTTTCGATGGGAACTCCTGCGCCTTCATTCATGCATCCCGGCTCTCAGGTGACCGGCACCGTCACCGATGACTTATCGGGCGTGAGGGATGTTGAGGTGACGTTCGCAGGAACCGGTCTCACGGTTCGTGCGGCGACGCTGAACTGCGCGTCCACCGCCAACCTTTCCTGCACCTGGACTGCCAAGGTCCCCGACCTGCCCGGGGCATTCACCGTACGAGCAAAGGCAACCGACCGAGCGGGTGCAACCCAAGACATCGGGAGCCTTGGAGCGATAACGGTCATTCCTTGAGAGTTCCCCGACCCAGCGGTGGTTACATCCGGCCGGATTTAGATCCTGGAAGCATGACTGCGTTTGGGAGATGGAGGGACGGGTTGGGCCTCTTTGCATCTCAGGCTTCCCCCTAGATATCCACCTGCTCTGCCCAAATCTCGAAGGCTGGTGAGGTTCGACCTCCAGTAGCGCCCACCAGGGATCGCCGGGCGCGTGTCCTGACCGCCCGCCTCCCAATTACCGGAAGCGGGCTAGCGGCCACATGAAATCTATTCTCGGATGTTGTGGATCGTTGCGGTGAGCTGCGCCCTCGCGAGAGGTCCGTCAGCGGTTACGATTTCGCCCGCGACGGCGACGGCGGCGGCAACGTAGAGCGCGTCGTACACCGAGAGGTTGTCCCGCAAACCGAACGCAGCAATGAGGAGCGGGCGGTGAGAAAGCCGGGCGAATGGCCACGCCCTGAGCATGTCTACCGCTTCGCCAGCTCGTTGCACCGAAACCACGCCTTGGAGCGTCTTGCGGCGGATGAAGGAGAGCACTTCGGCATCGATCAGCTCGGGCGCAACGACCACTTCGTTAGCGATCAGATTCAGAGCCCGTTCGCCGAGCGGGGTGCGAAAGAGCACCTCGGCCGCTGCCGAAGCGTCGATCACGTACGTCAACCGCTCTTGCGCGCCTTGCTTCGATGGCGAGTATCAAGTTCGACGTCGCGCCCTCCACGAATCTCTTCGATGTCACGGGCGGCAGGCCGATCGAGCACAACTGCGCTGAGTCGGGCGAGTCGGCGACGGAATTCAGCAGGCGACGGAACGCTAAGGTCGCGCTCGATGAGAGCAAGAAGATAGTCGCTCATGCTGCGGCCCTCTTTGCGCGCGCGTCGTCTGACGCGTTCGCGAATCTCAATGGGTACGCCTCGTATCTGAATGTTGGTCGTTTCCATGTTGGCAAGCTAGCATGCAAAATGCATGCTGTCAAAGGACTGGAGGTTAAGCGCGGCCCTTGTGGACGATTTCCCCTAGAGTTGGTACATTTGACACATGAAACGTACAAATCTTGTGTTAGATGAGCAAGTCTTGGACGAAGTCTTGAGGTTGAGTGGCGAAAGGACGTACTCCAAGGCCGTCGGCCGAGCTCTCGCTGACTTCGTCAGCAGAGCCGAAGCAGGCCGCATCTTGGAACTGGCTGGCTCCGGACTTTGGCAGGGCGACCTTTCCAACATGCGACGAGACCCGCGCCCTGGTCGCAAACCCAAGCGTGCTGCTGGTTGACAGCTCGGTCTGGATCGAGATCTTCCGAAGACCCAGTCGGATCGCACCTGCTTCCAGCTTCGATATCGAAGAGGTCGTGACGTGTCTGCCAGTGATCCAAGAGGTGTTGCAGGGCTTCAAACAGGAAGATGCATTTGCCATCGCGCGCAACTCGATGCTGGCTTTCCCTCTCGTGGAGTCTCCTATGGATCTCGATGTTTTCGTCGCCGCAGCAGACCTTTACAGAACCGCAAGGCGCGCCGGATTGTCGATCCGGTCAGGTGTCGACTGTGTCATCGCGGTCTGCGCTTTGCGCAACAGGCTCACCGTTCTGCATCACGATCGAGACTTCGACCTGCTGGCCCAAGTGTCACCATTACAGGCTCAACAGATCGGTCTGTCCTAGGACTCGCGTAATAAACTCCGCCCCAATGCAAGAGAATCGAATGCTGGAAACCGCACTCGGCCGGGTCGAGATCCGCGAGGCAGGAACGGGGCCGCTGTTGATTGCGATGCATGGACACGGCTACGGCTCCGGTCCCCACAACTACGCTTGGCTTGCGGATGAACTTCCAGGTCACCGCGTAGTTACGTTGGCACGTCCCGGTTATGGACGAACTCCTGTTGCGACCGCGCCGACATTTCCCGAGCAAGGCCGGCTGGCGATCGCTATCGCCGACGCGCTCGAGGTCGACAAGTGCGTCGTGTTGGGAGCTTCAAATGGGGGGCCCGCCGCCTTGTGGGCGGCGACTGAGTTTCCCGATCGTGTCGCGGGTGCGGTTTTCTGGTGCTCGGTGGCCACGCCGCTGATCCCACCAGACGCCCCGCGGGAAATACCGAGCGAAGAAGAGATGAACTCGGATCACGAAAACTTCATTTCGACCTATCGAGCTGCGGTCGATCTCCTAAGTCAACCGGAGGTTCGATTTGAGGGACCCATATTGGCGATAGCGAAGTCGGTTCTTTCCGATGATGAGATCGACTCGGTTCAAAGCGACCCGGCTTTCATCGCGCGCATGCGCGACTACCAGAACGGCAGGATCCTGGGCGCGCCAGGCTTTGACGGAATGCGAAATGATGAGGTCGAGAACCTTGCCGACGGTACACGGCGCCGCAAGCTTCTGACTGTTCCAGCTCTGGTGCAGCATGGCGACGCCGACAAGAATGTGCCCATCGAGCACGGCAGGTTTCTGGCTGATCTATCGAACTCGGTCGAGATGCATGTGGTCAAGGGCGGAAGTCATGCCTTCTTCCTTACGTTTCGCAATGAGACAGTGGATCGGCTTAGAGACTTCCTTTCGCGGATCTCGTGATAACCCACATCTTGGCGCCTGAACAGGCATTTGCACGATCCGGTGGGCTGCGGCCCTTTCTATATCCAGCTGCTGAACCACATCCGGCTCTGCCATAGGTCGCGTCGCAGACCAACCGCTGCGATCACCGGATAGAAATAGATGAGTAAGCCAACAACGCCGATCGCCAGGTATCCCCAAACGAACCACTTCGCGATCTTGCCTTTCTCGCGGAGGGCTCCCAGGGCCCCCGCGAGCGCGATCATCATGAACGGCACCACCGGCGTCATGTAAAAGAAGAACAGCGGCCTTGTAACCAGCAGCCAAGGCAGGTATTGCGTCCCCCATCCGAGGGCCACCAGCCGCTCAGGTCGCCACCGGCTCGGCCTGAACGTTTGGAACAGCAGCCAGATCGCTGCAAGAAGAGATGCCCACCAAGTCGCCGGGTTGCCGAAGGCGAGTATGTGCGTCGCTTTGGGCGTGCCTTCGAAGTAGTACGCGATTGGCCGTTTCACCAACGGCCATGTCCACGCCTTCGACTTGTAGGTATGTGTTGCTTTCAAGGTCAGGTGATACGCCAACATCCTTTGCTGAAGGTCCACGAACGCGAGGGAGGTGCCGACAACACCCGTCTTGCACTGCCCATGTGCAACACCGAGGTTCAATCTAGGGATGTCATCCGGATTGGTTTTCGATTTCACGTACTCAACCGGTTCCGGCCCTCTATATGGACATGGCGACGCCATCTGATCGGCGAAGTAACTCGAATATGAAGTGAGATAGATGATGACCGGCACGACCAATAGCGCTAACGCCGACATCACCACTTCCCACAGCGTTGAGCGTTTGGGAGCCGAGAGTTGCTGAGCCATCCTCTGTTCGTGATCGGCCTCGGATACCTGCGATCGTGTGAACCTGCGTTGAGCCACTATCCACACCGCGGTGATCGCTAGTGCTCCAAGTAGCGCCCAAAGGGCAGACCATTTGACGGCCAAGGCGAGTCCGAATGCAGACCCTGCAGCGAACCGCCATTCGATCTCCCGAGCTGGAGGCTCCCCAGGGAAAGGGAGTCTGTAGTGATCCCTAGATGCAAGCAGTCGCTCGCGGTCGAAGGCTAAGAACAGGAAACCTAAGACAACGAAGAAGGCCTGAAAGATGTCGAGCATCGCGATGCGACTTTGCACAAGGAGCAGGAAATCGGTTCCCACCAAGAAGCCGGCTACCGCAGCGATCCAAGCGTCCTTGAATAGTTTGCGGGCGAGCAGGTAGATGAGCAAGATCATCAAAGTGCCAAAGACGGCCGACATGACGCGCCACCCGAATGAGTTGTAGCCGAAGATCTTGATTCCGACCGCGATGATCCACTTGCCAAGCGGAGGGTGCACGTACGATTGCTCGGTGGATTGTTTGAGGTTGCAGTAGTCCTGGCCATAGCCGAGGTAAAGACATGCGTCCTTGGCGTAGTAGGTCTCATCGAAAACCACTGTGGGGGGCTGCGACAGCCTTACGAACCTTAAAAGGCCCCCGCTCGCGAGGACAAGAAGGAGAACGATCACCTGCGCGAAGGTCCATCTCGACGCGTCGACGGGCAGCAGGGTCGATGAAGCGGGTGGGTCTTGAGGGGCCGGTTCGCCAGTCTCGGGTGGAGCTTGGATGTCTTGGTCTCCTGGAACGCGAGGATTTTGCGTCAGTATAGCCAGCGCATGTTGAACCACCGGGTACGTTCGCGCATGTTTCGCGTCGATGGCCAAGGTCAGCAGATCGAAGTCTTCGAGCCCATCTCGACGCGCGGGCGTATGCGTGGCCTGCTTGGTTCGGCCCCCCTGGGGCCGAACCAAGCGTTGATGCTGAAGACCAAGCAGATCCACACCATCGGCATGAACCACGCCATCGATGTGGTCTACCTCGACCGCCGTTTGAAAGTGCTTCGCATCGATGAGGTCGCGCCGGGGAAGGTCGGGCCCCTGCTTTTAAGGGCAAGATGGGTGTTGGAACTGACGAAAGGCCAAGCCTCGGTCCTGGGTATCGCCCTTGGGTCACGTCTAAACGAGTCGGCATGAGCGGGAAGCTTTTCATCTGCGGAACCCCCATTGGCAACCTTGAAGACGTCACCCTGCGATTGCTACGAGTACTTGCTGAGGTAGATGTGATAGCCGCCGAGGACACGCGTCGTACTCGTAAACTTCTAACGGCTCATTCGATAACCAATAAGTTGGTGTCGTTCCACGAACAGAACGAACGTTCGCAAACACCGCGACTCATCGCTTGGTTGATGTCAGGCAAACGCATAGCTCTCGTGACCGATGGTGGCATGCCGGCGATCAGCGATCCTGGATACAGATTGGTCAAGGCGTGCGTTGACGCAGATGTTTCGATCGAATTGGTTCCGGGTCCCTCCGCCGTCGTATCGGCTCTTGCGATCTCAGGTCTGCCAACCGCACGCTTCTCGTTCGAGGGATTCCTTCCGCGAAAGCAAGGTGACCTCGCCAAACGTTTGCATGCGATCGCCGACGACGACAGAACCCTGGTCTTCTTCGAAGCCCCCGATCGGCTGGCCGCAACGCTCACAGCGATGCTCGGAGTGTTCGGAACGCGTCGGGCAGCGATCGCGAGGGAGATGACGAAGGCGCATGAACAAGTCATCCGCGGGACGATCGATTCTTTGATCGAACACATCGATGAGATCGACTTGAGAGGAGAGGCCACATTGGTGGTCGAGGGTGCGAGCTATGTCGCCGCAACACTTGATTCAGCGGTTGAGCAGGCTCGCGTTTTGATCGAGTCGGGTATGGGCAAGAGCAAGGCCGCGCAGGAGGCCGCTAAGTTGACCGGGGTCGGCCGACGTCAGATCTATGAAGCGCTTCTTCAGCCGGCGGCGAATGGGTCCCAGTCGGGTCCGGTTGGTTGAGGAGAGGACCCGGTTAGGTCTTGGATGCAAGTGGCGCAGATCATCTTGGTTTGGAACTCTTTCAAGTCCGTCGTCGAGTTGCAGAAGACGCAGGACGAGTGTTGCAACGAGAGAATCACCCGCTCGTTCTCAACTGAGATATCAAGCAGGTCCCCCTCTCGGATCCCGAATGACTTTCGGATCTCCGAAGGCAGAACGATGCGACCTAAGTCGTCGATCTTTCGGCTGAGCCCAGTGTCCCTCATCTCGTCGGCGATAATATCGCTCAACGCCAGATGCGCCAAAGAGGGCGGCATCAGGGGGCGAAGGGGCCGGATCCATGCCAGAGACTTTCTACATAACTACCGCCATCCCATACGTCAACGCACGTCCCCACCTGGGCTTCGCTCTGGAGATCATCCAGACCGATGCTTTCGCGAGGTACCGCCGGCTGGTCGGCGAAGACGTTTGGTTCTTGACCGGAACCGACGACAACAGCTTGTCGAACGTTCGAGCTGCTGAAGACGAAGGTATCGCCACCAGGGATCTGGTCGACCGCAATACAGCCTATTTCGAAGCCCTCAAGGACCAATTGGACATCTCGTTCGACGACTTCATCAAAACAAGTAGTGATCCACGCCATCTAGCAGGTGCGACGAAGCTCTGGGCCGCCTGCGACGCTGCTGGCGACATATATAAGAAGGCGTATCAGGGTCTCTACTGCATCTCGTGCGAGCAGTTCTATTCCGAAGCCGAGGCTCCGGGAGGCGTCTGTCCCGACCACGGCATCGCTCTTGAACTCATCGAAGAGGACAACTACTTCTTCCGGCTCGCCAAGTATGCGGAACGGTTGGAGCAGTTGATCGTGTCGAACGAATTGCAGATCGTCCCGCCATCGCGCCGAAACGAGGTTCTCAGTTTCATAAAGATGGGGCTCGATGACTTCAGCATCTCGCGCTCAACCGAACGTGGGAAGGGCTGGGGCGTGCCGGTACCAGGGGACCCTAAACAAGTGATGTACGTCTGGTTCGACGCGCTCAGCAACTACATAAACGCATTGGGCTATGGCGATGATGGCGACCTATTCAAGCGTTACTGGCTTGACAATCCGCAGCGTATCCACGTGATCGGCAAGGGGATCATCAGATTCCACGCGGTGTACTGGCCCGCGATGCTCTTGTCGGCAGGCATACCGCTTCCCAAGACCATCTTCGTACACGGCTACGTCACATTGGACGGCGCCAAGATGAGCAAGACTCAGGGCAACGTGATCGACCCCATCGACCTGAGAAATTCTTTCGGTGTCGATGCGTTGCGCTACTACTTGCTGCGCCGTATCCATCCAACCCAAGATGCCAACTTCACTGTCGATGAGTTCATCCGAAGCTACAACGCCGACCTGGCCGACCAACTTGGCAATCTGCTGAGCAGGGTCGTTGGCATGGTCGGGCGGTACTACGAGGGGGCCGTACCGAAGCCGGGGGCCGAGCACGCCGAAGAGGACAACATCAAGTTCAAAGCAACATCGTTGTTTGCGAAGATCGACGCGGCTATGAGGGCCTGGTCACCGGCTGATGCACTCGGTGCCATCTGGGACCTCATCGCCGAGGCGAATCGCTATGTAGTCGAGATCGAGCCTTGGAAACTCGCCAAGGTACGCGGCGTAGACCCCGACGCAGAGGATCGCTTGGCGTCATGTCTTTGGAGCCTTGCCGAGGTTCTGCGCATCGCGGCTTGGGCTCTTAGGGCGTTCGTCCCATCGACCGCCGACGAGATCGCTTTGCGCCTCGCCATCGCATTCGACGAACAGACCCTCGATTCCGCGCTTTCGTGGGGCCAATACCCGCCAGGCACCAAGCTGCAGTCATCGGGTTCTTTGTTTCCGAAGATCGAAGTCGAGTCGTCCGACCAACAAGGGCCGTGAGCGGGGGCTGGTTCGACAGTCATTGCCATCTCGACGCCATCGATGAAGACCCGGCTGTCGTCGTTGAGCGGGCGCGGATGGCTGGCGTGCTTGGGTTGGTCACTATCGGGACGGACCTCGAGTCGAGCGGCAAGGCGATCGAGCTGGCAGGCGAGTTGGAAGGCGTTTGGGCAACCGTCGGCATAGATCCTCAACAGGCAGCGGGCTTCGATGACGACTCCGCGACCCGGTTAAGGTCGCTTGCGGCCGAAGCGCGCGTGGTTGGGATAGGCGAAACAGGCCTCGACTTCTACCGTGAGCACGCCCCAGTTGAAGACCAACGCAGGGCTTTCGAAGCACAGATCACCATCGCCATCGAAGCGTCGAAGGCTCTGGTTCTTCATGTCAGGGATGCGCATGAACAAGTGGCTGAGATGCTTCGGCCCCATGCTCCCTTCGACCGCCTGGTCTTTCACTGTTTCTCGTCGGGTGTCGACGACGCCAGGACCGCATTGGAACTCGGCGGCTACATCTCTTTCGCCGGCAACCTCACCTTCAAAAGCGCCGAATCCCTACGCGACGCGGCGCGGTGGGTTCCCTTAGATCGCATGTTGATCGAAACCGATTCGCCATTCCTCGCGCCAGTGCCGCATCGAGGTAAGCGGAATGAACCTGCCTGGGCGTCCGAAGTGGGGACGGCGATCGCGCACGCAAGGTCGCAGGACATCGGCGAAGTAGCCAGCAGAACAACCGAAAACGCGAAGAAGGTTTTTGGGCTCGCCTCCACCTGAGGCACCGCCGGGGGCCCCATGAGAAAAAAGAATCCCACTTTTATCTCATCAGGCGCATCTAGGCGAAGATCTATCTCCACGAACGAACAGATGTTCGATGTTTCCGGTTGCCTGGTTAACAAGCCGCTGATAGGTTCCTCGACTTGTGAGAGGGGTTCTGAGGGCCTTGCTCATCCTTGCTCTGGCAGGGATCTGCGGCAGCTACTTGCTCGCCGAGAAGAGAGTGACCCTCGCAGATGACGGCCGCACTATAACGGTGAAGACATTTGCTCCAACCGTTGGTGCAGCACTGGTTCGCCTTGGAGTCAAGGTGGGTCCGGGCGACCGCGTCCTGCCGTCGCCAGCATCGCCGCTCGACCAAAGTGCCCCCCGCATCGAAGTGCAACGCGCTCACGACGTTGTAGTGGTTCTCAATGGTTCGCGCCGGGTCGAAAGGGTTGCCGGACGCACCGTTGAGCAGGTGCTGAAGGAACTCGCTGTGTCTTCGGTCGGTGCAACTGTTGACCCGCCGCCGACCGATCAGGTGAGCGATGGTTCCGAGATCGTCGTGGCTCAGCCGGTCAAAGCGACAGTGGTCCATGACGGCGTCGAGCAACCGGTGGTGACGAATGTGTTGACCGCCGGAGCCCTGCTCCGTCAATTGGGGATCGTGCTCGGTCCATACGACCGGGTAGAGCCCAGCATCATCGCCAGACCCTCGACGGAGCAAGCGATAAACGTGGTCAGGGTTAACGAGTCGATAGAGACGGTCGCCTCGCCGATCGGATTCAAGAAGCTATCTAAGAAAACGGACTCGCTAGAGGTCGGCCAGACCAAGGTGCAAACACCAGGTGTCGATGGCACTCGTGAGCGTAAGTTCCAGCTCGTTTACGAGAATGGAAAGATCAAGTCTCGGACCATGATCGCGAACAACGTGGTAAGGCCCCCAGTCGACCAGGTTACGTTGGTCGGAACGCGGGCAGTTACCTTGATATCGGCTATCAACTCACAATTCGGCAAAGCGTCTTGGTATTACTACCCGGGGTTGAGCGCAGCTCATAGAACGCTTCCATTCGGCACCATAGTTCGCGTGACCAACCTGGCCAACGGCAAACAAGTAACGGTCACCATCCGCGACCGGGGGCCATTCGTCGACGGCAGGATCATCGATCTATCCGATTCGTCGTTCGCGGCCATCGCATCACCAAGTACGGGAGTGATAAACGTCAAACTAGAGTGGTGAAACCCCTCACCGCTAGCGAAGTTCGTGAACTGTGCCGACGATTCGAGATCCGTCCATCGAAAGCTCTTGGACAGAACTTCATCATCGACCCAAATAGCATCCGCAAGATCGTGCGCCGCGCGGGAGTTGGAGCCGACGAGGATGTGATCGAGGTTGGGGCAGGGCTCGGCACTCTAACCTCAGAGTTGGCATCGGTCGCTAGGCGAGTTGTAGCCATCGAACTCGACCGAAGACTCGTCGAAGCTCTCACCCATCGTTTCGCCGACACCCCCAACGTAACCATCCTCGCCGCCGACGCGATGCAAGTCGATTATCGAACTCTCACCACCGGCACCGCCAAGTTCGTTGCCAACCTGCCATACAACATCTCAACTCCTTTGGTTGCCAAGATCCTCGAAGAGGCCCCTTCGATCGAGATGCTCTCGATCACGGTCCAGAAGGAGGCTGGCGAACGCCTGGTCGCACCCCCTGGGTCGCGAACTTATGGGGCCATCAGCGTTCGAGTCGCCTATCACTGCTCGGCGCGGATAGTCGCGTCGGTTTCGCGCTCGATCTTTTGGCCTCTGCCTGGTGTGGACTCGGTGGTCGTTGAATTGAAACGCCGCCAACCGCCTGTCGATATCGATTCAGACCGCTTGATGAAAATCGTTAGGGCTGCCTTTTCGCAGAGGCGCAAGACCGCGCGCAATTCGATCGCCTCGACCTTGGGCATCGCAATCGGCCAAGTCACTAGGGCGTTGGACGAGTCCAGGATCGATATCAGGGCGCGCGCCGAATCGCTGTCGCTCGATGAGTTCGCGCGCATCGCGGGAGCCCTAACTCTGTGAGCAACAAGCGCGTCCGAATGAAAGCGCGAGGCAAGATAAATCCGCTGCTCAAGGTGCTCGGTAAGAGACTTGATGGATTCCATGAACTCGAGTCAGTGATGATGTCGATCGATCTTTGCGACGAGGTCGAATTGATGCTGGGTAGCGGCGATGTTGAGATCGCCTGGGCCGACGGTCTGC
The DNA here is from genome assembly GCA_046262935.1 of Actinomycetota bacterium. Taxonomy (GTDB): domain Bacteria; phylum Actinomycetota; class CADDZG01; order JAHWKV01; family JAHWKV01; genus JBHELT01. The sequence goes on from JBHELT010000048.1 coordinate 11,591, forward strand.
ACGGCCAACTGCCAAAGTCTCCCGACCTGGTCGCAAGAGCGATCCAGGCTTTCTCGGCGGCCACCGAACTCGATCTTACGTATTCGGCGCGAGTGACCAAGCGCATCCCTATTGGTGCGGGTCTTGGCGGTGGCAGCGCCGATGCAGCAGCCGCCCTCGTTGGCATGAACGATCTTGCCGACACGCCTTTGAATAACGATGATCTGCGTTCGCTGGCGATGGGACTGGGCAGCGACGTTTCATTCATGATCGAAGGCGGCACCGCGCTCGTAACCGGCAGGGGAGATGAACTGCATCGCATCTCGCAAGGGCCGCAACTTCACTTCGTCATCGGCTTGCCGCCATTCCCGCTTTCCACCGCTGATGTTTACGCGAAGCACGACGAAACTTTCCTGGCTGGACATCCCGATGCCGACTTCGTCGCCATCCTTTCCAGGGGCAAGGTCGCCGAGATCGCGACCGGGTTGCGCAATGACTTGGAACCTGCAGCGGCACTGATCGAGCCGGACATGACAAGGCTGATCCAAGCGATGCGTACGTCGGGAGCTCTGGAGTCGGTGATGTGCGGAAGCGGCTCGGCGATCGCAGGGCTGTGTTTGAATCGCTACCATGCAGAGGAGGTCGCGGCCAGCGCGATGCTGAGTTTCGCCCGGGTCGAGATCGTTCGAACCATGCCCCAAGGTGTCACGGTAGACAGTTAAGCGCCGAGAGCCTTTCCCCCAGCAGGCGGGCCCCAAGATGGGCAGCGGATTTCTGCAAGACTAGGGGACCCCGATCCCGGGTGGTGTAATGGCAGCACATCGGCTTTTGGTGCCGCGAGTGAGGGTTCAAATCCTTCCCCGGGAGCGATGTCATTCGACCCTAACGCGCCCGTTGCCGTGGTGTTGGCCGCAGGCCTTGGGAAGCGCTTCCGCTCGCCGGTGCCAAAGGTCCTGCACCTAGCCGCAGGTCGTCCGTTGATCGAGCACGTTCTTATCCCGATCGAGGCCTCGGGTATTTTTGCCAAGGTGATCGTTGTCATTGGTAACGGGGCCCCCGAAGTGAAAGCCGCCCTCGCCCACCACCCTTCGATCTCATTCGTGGAACAGACCGAGCTGCTGGGGACCGCCGATGCGGTGCGCAGGTGTGAACCATTGCTCGAAGGCACTAGTGGGCCATTGTTGGTGATGTCGGGCGACACTCCGTTGGTCAGTCGCGGCACGATCGAGCGCCTCATGGCACTTCATTCCGAGACCAACTCGCAGGTGAGCTTGGTCACGGCGGTCCTGGGCGACCCGGCGGGATATGGACGTATCGTTCGAAGCGATGACGCAGAGGTCGTGGCGATCGTCGAGCAAGCCGACGCCTCAGAGGACCAGCAAAAGATCAACGAGGTTTCAAGCGGTATCTGGTGTTTTGAACGAACCGCGCTTTTCGATGCGTTGAAGAAGGTAAGTAACGCAAATGCGCAAGGCGAGTACTACCTGCCTGACGCCGCGATGGTCATGGCAAGGGAAATGAGCCATATTTACACGGTCATGGCCGAAGACCCATCCGAGATCACCGGAGTGAACGATCGGGAGCAACTCGCGACCGCGTCGAAGGCGTTGCGGCGTCGGATCATGCAGCGGCTCATGGCCGATGGCGTGACGATCGAGGACCCAGACACCACATATATCGATGACTCAGTGGTGGTCGGCCGCCAGAGCGTTATCCGGCCACTAACGTTTCTCGAAGGCGAGACGCGCATCGGTGAAGGATGTTCCATCGGGCCTTCGACCCGCATCGTCGATTCAACGATCGACGATGGGGCAGAGGTGACGTTCGCCGTGGTGAAAGGTTCGTCGATCGGTCGTTCGGCATCGGTTGGGCCGTTCGCATCGCTGAGGCCAGGGACGGTTCTTGGTCCCAACTCCAAGGTCGGCACGTTCGTCGAAACCAAGGCAACGTCGTTGGGCAAGGGTTCCAAGATTCCGCACCTTTCCTACATCGGAGACGCCGAGATCGGCACCGATTCGAACATCGGCGCGGGAACCATCACCTGCAACTACGACGGAGAAACCAAGACCAAGTCCAAGACCGTGATCGGCAACGATGTCTTGATCGGATCGGACACCATGCTCGTCGCTCCTGTGCGCATCTCGGATGGAGCCGTAACGGGGGCGGGGTCTGTTGTAACCGGTGACATTGCTGAGGATGAAGTTGCCGTCGGTGCTCCTGCTAGAACACGGCGCAAGCGCAAGCCAAGACCCCCCACCGCAGATACGCGAGAATCGAAGAAGTGATCTTGCCAACGCTTGGCGAATAGGAGGTCAGATGGAGATCGGCGTCAAGAAGCGAGCGATGATCTTCTCGGGGAATTCCAACCGAGAATTGGCAGAAGAGATCGCCGCGCATCTTGGGATGCGACTTGGCGAAGTTGACATCAGCCGGTTCGCATCGGGTGAGGTGTACGTTCGGTTCCAGGAATCGACCAGAGGCTCCGACGCATTCGTGATCCAGAGCCATTGCAGCCCTGTCAACGACATGATCATGGAGCAACTCATAATGATCGACGCCTTGAAACGGGCGAGCGCCAAAAGGATCAATGCCGTTATCCCCTTCTATGGATACGCCCGGCAAGATCGAAAGTCACTAGCGCGCGAGGCCATATCGGCCCGTTTGGTGGCCGACCTTCTAACCGCGGCGGGGGCCGATCGAGTGTTGACCGTCGACCTGCACTCCGGACAGATCCAAGGATTCTTCGACGGTCCCGTTGATCACCTGACGGCTCTGCCGCTGCTGGCGCAATACGTCGATGAGAAGTGGAACGACAACCTGGTCGTCGTTGCGCCCGATGCTGGCCGCGCTAAGCATGCGACCAAGTACGCTCATCATCTGCGCACCCCATTCGCAGTGATGCAGAAAGGACGCAGAGCCGATGTACGCAATGTCTCTTCTGTTCTGAACGTGGTTGGTGACGTTGAGGGCAAACGGTGTTTGTTGGTCGACGACATGATCGACACTGCCGGAACCCTTACGAATGCAGCCGAGGCTTTGCTTAAGAATGGGGCCACCGATGTCATAGCAGCAGCCACCCATGGCGTCTTCTCGCCACCGGCTTTCGAACGGCTCGAAGCGTCTTCGATCGCCGAGGTGATAGTCACCAACACCCTTCCCCTTCAACCGATGGACCACCTTGACAAGATCACAGTCCTGTCGATCGCTCCAACGTTCGCTCACGCCATCAAGGCTGTGTTCGAGGATGAATCGGTATCGGAGATCTTTCGGGGAGAGCACCTCGAGGCCATCCCGCCCGAGCGCCAGTTCCCAGAAGAGGACTAAGCGCCAGGGCCGAAAAGCCGATACAATCTGCACCTCATGGAAGTCAACCTCAAGGCACAAACGCGCTCAGGAATCGGCAAAGGCCCGGCCCGTCGCGCGCGGGCCGAGGGCAATGTTCCGGCTGTCCTGTACGGCTCCACCATCGAGCCGACGGTTCTAACCGTAGATGCAAAGCAGGTGCAGGCCGCCCTTCACACCGAGGCGGGCGCCAATGTTCTGATCAGCCTCGAGGTGGACTCGAAGGACAGATATCTAACACTCGCTCGCGAGATCCAGCGCCACCCTGTGCGCGGCAACTTGATCCATATCGACTTCGTGAATATCGCACGTGATGTGAAGGTTCATGCCGATGTCCCCATCCACATCGTTGGAGAGTCTCGGGGCGTCAAAGAGGGCGGACAGCTCGACCACCACATGCACGAATTGAAGGTCGAGGCGCTGCCCACCGATGTCCCACCATCGATCGAGATCGACATCACCGATATCGGGATCGGCGACGCTATTCATGTTTCCGATATCACCCCGCCGTCGGGAGTTGAATTCATCTCAGAACCCGAAGAGATGATCCTAGCGGTGATCGAAGCCACCTTGATGAAGGTCGAAACCGAAGAAGCGGCGGAGGCCGCGCCTGCCGAGGGCGCTGCAGCTGGGGGCGAAACCCCCGAAACCGAAACCTCCGAATAACCGTTGGGCCCCCTGGGCCGACCCGGCCAGAGGTTCCGATCACGCGACCGTTCGTCGACATCCATGCAACCAACTTGGCTGATCATCGGGCTCGGAAACCCCGGTGACCGATACGAGTTGACCCCTCACAACGCGGGCGCAAGGGCAGTTCAGCTCTTGGCCGATCGATTAGGCGCCAAGTTCAAGGCAGCGAAGGGCCCTGCTGTCGTCGCAGAATCCAAGCGTGGCGAGGCCAGGCTGGTCATCGCAAGGCCAACGACTTATATGAATGAAAGCGGCATGGCCGCCGTCGCGCTTTGTCGTTGGTACAAGACCGAAGTTTCCAACACGATCGTGCTGCACGACGAGATAGACCTTCAGCAGGGAGTGTTGCGTTTGAAGCGCGGGGGAGGAACCGCCGGTAACCATGGGCTCGATTCGATCGTTGCATCATTGGGTTCCCCTGACTTCTTCAGGGTTCGCATCGGGGTGGGTCGACATGCAAACCCGGGCGTTGAGCCCGCCGATTTCGTGCTTCAAAGGATGAGCAAGGGCCAAGCTGAGGTCATGGCAGAGGCCGAAGAGATGGCGGGCGACGCGGCACTGGCCATCATCGAACAAGGGCTCGAACGCGCGATGAATACCTACAACACAAGGGGATCCGATCGTGAGTGAAGGGGCCCGAAGCCGAGTCCCAAACAGAGCCCCGCTCAGCGGGCTCGTTGACCTTTGGGGTAGCTCGTCGCTTATAGATCGCATCCTCGATCACGATCCCGACGTCGGTGCTCCGGAAGTCGTCCGACCCTTCCTTATAGCCGGCCTCGCAGAGCGTGCGCAACCTTTGCTCATCGTTGCTGCTAGAAGCCGTGATGCAGAAACACTCGCCCTGGACCTGAAGCCTTGGTTCGGCGAAGAGGACGTTTCACTATTTCCCGCATGGGAGGTGCTGCCCGGCGAATCGATGTCGCCAACGCTCGAAGCGATGGGCAAAAGGATAAAGATCGTCCACGACGTGCAAAGGGGCCTCGCTCCCAAGGTGATCGTGGCTTCGGTAAGAGCCCTTCTTCAGAAAGTCGCCGTGTTCGAAGGCAAACCCATCGAACTCGCGCCTGGTATGAGCCTCTCGTTAGATGAACTTTCCGAAAGTCTCATCTCTTTCGGCTTCGAACGTAATTATCTCGTTGAGCGTCCCGGGGAATTCTCGGTGCGAGGTGGGATCTTGGACGTCTTTCCGGCCGATGCATCGGGTCCCATCAGGGCTGATTTCTTCGGCGATGAGTTAGCGGAATTGAAAACCTTCTCCATATCCAGTCAACGCAGCCACGACGACATCGAGCGCGCGGTCATATTGCCCTGTCGTGAACTTCGCTTGGACGAAAAGGTGCGAGCAAAGGCTCAGCAACTGCTCGATGTACCAGACCCGATCGACATCGACGAGAACCGCACTTCGGATCTGGAAAAGATCGCCAACGGCGTTTCGTTCGCGGGGATGGAGATGTATCTAAGCCTGCTTGCAGGCCCTTTGCGTCAGATCGCTGAGTTCTTTCCCGTCTCGGGGCGAATGGTGTTGGTTGAACCGAAACGATGTGCTGATCGAGCCGTTGACTTCCTCGCTCAAGCTTCGGAATGGGGCAGTCCCGACACCGAAGGGATGTTTGCGAGCTTCGACGACGTAATCGCATCGGTTTCCGATGACCACCTGCCGGTTCAACTGTGGGCTTTCGGGCGCGCTGAAGAAGGTGTGGACCTTGATGTGAAAGGTTGGGATGAGCACGTTGGTCACCCGGATCAGCTTGCCAACAAGCTCATCGACCTGAGAAAGAAGTCGGCCACCGTGATCGTGGGCGCGGGTGCATCGGCTTCGCGTATCCAGGACGTCCTGTCCGATGCAGGGCTGGGGTTGACTATCGGCGACGCCGAACCAGGGGCCGCAGTCATCATCGAGACCCAGATAGACAAGGGTTTCCTGATCACCATCGATGGGGCATCGCTCGCAGTCGTGGGGACCTCCGACCTATTCGGCAGGAGAAGGTCGGTTGTAACAACTTCGGTCGAGACCCCCGCGCGCGCCACTGCGCTGTTGCTCCAACTCGCTCCTGGGGACCACGTTGTCCATGAGACCTACGGCCTCGGGCGTTATCACGGCATGATCACCCGTGAGATCGGCGGCATTTCGCGCGACTACCTGATCATCGAATATCACGGAGACGACAAGCTTTATCTACCCACTGAGCAACTCGAGGCGATCACCAAGTACACCGGGGGCGAAGCGCCTCGACTCAACAGATTGGGCACCGCCGAATGGGAGAAGGCCAAAACCAGAGCCCGGCGCGCTGTGGCCGACATCGCCGGCGAACTCATGGTTCTTTATTCCAAAAGATTGCAGTCTCCCGGCCATAGCTTTGGTCCCGATACTCCGTGGCAGCGAGAACTCGAAGATGCGTTCGCCCATATCGAAACCCCCGATCAAGAACGCGCCATCGAAGAGGTCAAGAACGACATGCAACGGCCGATACCCATGGACCGTTTGATCTGCGGTGACGTTGGTTACGGAAAGACAGAGGTGGCAGTGAGAGCCGCGTTCAAGGCCATCCAAGATTCCAAGCAGGTGGCGGTTCTGGTGCCAACGACGATCCTGGCACAGCAGCACACGCAAACCTTCTCCGAGAGATTCGCAGGTTTCCCCGTGCGAGTAGCTCAACTCTCGCGCTTCCTTTCACCCGCCGAGCAGGCCCATGTCTTGGAAGAGTTGGGTGCGGGCAAGGTCGATGTGGTCATCGGGACACATCGGCTGCTTCAACCCGACGTCAAGTTCAGCGACTTGGGTTTGCTCGTGGTTGATGAAGAGCAAAGATTCGGCGTCAAGCACAAGGAACGCATCAAACATCTTCGGGAACATATCGACGTGCTCACCATGACCGCGACCCCAATACCGAGGACCCTAGAGATGGGGATCACGGGCATCCGCGACCTTTCTTTGATGGATACCCCACCGGTCGATCGCCGGCCAGTGCTCACCTATGTCGGAGAGGCCGACGAACGGATGATCACCGCCGCGATCAGACGCGAACTTGCCCGCGACGGACAGGTGTTCTTCGTACACAATCGAGTGCGTTCGATAAAGGGCGCGGCTCGCAAGATCGCGGGATTGGTCCCGGGCGCAAGGGTCGAAGTCGCACATGGTCAGATGACCGAGTCCGAACTCGAACGGGTGATGATCGATGTGTGGGATGGCAAGATCGACGTTCTCGTGTGCACCACGATCATCGAAAGCGGGCTCGACATCCCAACGATGAACACCTTGATAGTTGAACGGGCGGACTTACTCGGCCTATCTCAGCTCTACCAGTTACGGGGCCGGGTTGGGCGGGCTCGCGAGCGCGCCTATGCGTATCTGTTGTATCCGCACGAAGCCGTCCTGACCGACGAAGCGCATGAGCGTTTGAAGACCCTTTCTGAGTTCACCGAGCTGGGATCGGGATTCAAGATCGCGCTGAGGGACCTGGAGATAAGGGGGGCCGGAAACCTGCTCGGCGCCGAACAGTCGGGCCACATCGCCGCGGTTGGCTTCGATCTGTACATGAAGATGATGAGCGAGGCAGTCGCGAGCCTTTCCGGCACCGAGCCCGATAAGAAGCTCGAAGTGAAACTCGATATCCCGGCCGATGCCTTCGTTCCCTCGACATATATCGCCCGAGAGTCGCTGCGGATGGAGGCTTACCGACAGATCGAGAAGGTTCGCAGCCCCGAAGACGTATCGGCCCTTGCAGATGAGTTCGCCGATCGCTACGGCCCCGTACCAGAACCGGTAACGAACCTGCTCACCGTCGCAGAATTGCGAGCGTTCTTAGCCGACAACGCGATCGCCGAGGCAGGCGTTCGCGATGGAGTCCTCAAGCTGCGGCCGTTCCCCCTGCTTTCCGATTCTCAAGAGGTAAGGCTGAGGCGGAAGTTCCGCGGCGCAACCTACAAGCAATCGAGCGACACCCTCCTTTTGCCGGTACCTGCAAAGGACCTGGTGAAGTGGGTATTGGATAGCTTGCGTGCTATCCTCGCCTGACCCCATGAGATCCAACAGACTCTTCGTGTTCGCGTGCGGCCTGATGCTCCTGCTCGCATCGGCTTGCGGCGCCCCCGCGGTCGGCAACTACTTCGCGCCAACCGCAGCGGTAGTGAACGGCGTCAAGATCCCAGAAGAGCAGGTCTCGGAGCAGTTACGCAGCACTATCTCAAACCCTCAGAACCGCGCCCAATTCGTTGGAGTCTCGGGTGGCAAGAACCGCCTCGACGCTAAGCGCGAGATCTTGAGCCAGCTGATCCGACAGGTGATCGTCGTCCAGCAGGCCAAAGGGCTTGGGATCGCAGCGAGTTCAAGCGAAGTCACTGCGCAGCTCAAGCAATTGCGCTCTCGCTTCCCAACCGAAAAGGCATTCCTAGCCGAAGTCAGCAAGGAAGGCTTCACATTAGAAGACGTGAACAGGTTCGTGACGGACCGTTTGGTCTTTCAGAAAGTTGCGTCGGAGGTTACGAAATCCGCTGCACCGACGGAGGCCCAGATCCAGGCATATTACGATCAGAATCGGGCTCAGTTCGACTCCCAGGTTCACGCCGCCCACATCCTGGTATGCGGTGATTTCGACCAGACCAAGAGGGCTTGCAACTTCACACCCGAAGATGAAGCCACTGCCAAGGACATTGCTAAAAGGGCCAAGGCTGGCGAAGATTTCGCGGCACTCGCCAAACAGTTTTCCAAGGATGGATCCAACAAGGATTCGGGCGGAGACCTTGGCTTCTTCGGTAAGGGCCAGATGGCGGTCGAATTCGAGAACGCTGCCTTCGCCCTTCAGCCCGGACAGATATCTGATCCGGTGAAAACCAATTTCGGGTTCCACATCATCAAGCTGATAGCCAAGGGCAAGTCGTTCGAGGATTCAAAGCAAGAGATCACTAAGGGACTCGGCCAGCAAACACAGCAACAGGCATTCCAAAAGTGGCTGCAAGGCAAACTCGCCAAAGCCAATGTCAGGGTCAATCCCATCTTCGGAGAATTCGATCGGACGACTCAAAGCGTCGTCCCTGGCAAAACCACCCTCGCTAGAACCGGCGGGGGCGTACGACTGACCCCTCCGCGGCGGTAGCAACGCCCTCCGCTCTTAAGCTTTGGTTAGTCGGATCGGGCCCCGGTCCAGTCGAACTCCTTACGCTGCGAGCTTGGGAACTGCTTGCTTCGGGTAAGCCGGTTGTCACATCATCTCAAGGCAGCGAAGTTATCCAAACTCTGCTTGCCCGCGGGATCGCAGTAGATGTGATCGAAGAAACTCCGGACCTTCCCTTTCGATTGACCGAGATCGTGCGCCAGCGCGGTGAGGTCGTGTACGCGATGCAGGGCTCCGTGTTCGAGCATGATGTGACGCGGGCGATCATCGATGCCGCTGGCGATCACGATATCGAATGTGCGACCGTATCTTCTGTTGCGGCGCGCGACCTCATACCTGCCTCGGATGACTTGACCGCGACCTTCAGGGCCGCAGCGGGAGAGAGGGCCGCCACTTCTTTCGCCCGGTTGGTATCGGTCATGGCTCGGCTGAGGGCCCCCGGCGGATGTCCGTGGGACGCCAAGCAAACCCACGACTCTCTTTCTATCCACATGCTCGAAGAAGCTCACGAGGCTGTTGACGCGATCGATCAGGGCAACATGCATGCGCTCGAAGAAGAACTGGGCGACGTCCTTCTGCAGGTGGTTTTCCATTCCGAGATCGCCGCGGAAGCGGGACATTTCGAAGTAGCCGATGTCGTCGAAGAGTTGATAGCCAAGCTAGTGCAAAGGCATCCTCATGTTTTCTCTGACGTAGTCGTGTCGGGCCCCGATGAAGTAGTTGCTAATTGGGAGAGCATCAAGGGCGAGGCCAGATCGAGAACCGAGATCTTGGATGATGTCCCCAAGGGCCTGCCAGCCCTGCTGCTGGCTCACAAGGTCCAGCGCAGACTCGCGGGGGTCGGACGCGATCACCCGGGGACCCTATCCAGACTCAGCGAGTTGGTCGGGCGCTTGGCCAAAGACCAGTCCGACAGGGCGTTCGGTGAGGTCTTGTTCGAGGTGGCTGCGCTCGCCGGCAGCATCGGGATAGACCCAGAAGGGGCATTGAGAAGGGCCGCCACTGGCCTGGGAGCGACCACCGCCGGATAAATCTATGTTGAAGGAGTTATCTTGTGAGCATGATTGATCGCGTTTTAGCACGTCAGATACTGGACAGCAGGGGCAATCCGACCGTAGAGGTCGAAGTCTGGACCTCATTCGGGGGGCATGGCCGGGCGGCGGTCCCCTCGGGCGCGTCAACGGGAAAGTTCGAAGCACTCGAGCTGCGCGACGGCGGCGACCGCTTCGGCGGTCTTGGGGTTTCCAAGGCCATCGCCAATATCGATCAGACGATCGCCCCGGCGATCCTGGGGCTCGAAGCGACGGACCAGCGCGGTCTCGACTCGCTGCTCATCCACCTAGACGGAACCGACACCAAGTCGAAACTTGGCGCCAACGCGATCCTTGGCGTTTCGATGGCGGTTGCTCATGCCGCCGCCGATGAGGTTGGTCTTCCTCTGTTCCGCTACATCGGTGGCTCCGGTGCGCATCTGTTGCCGGTGCCGATGATGAACGTGCTGAATGGTGGCGCGCATGCCGACAACAACGTAGATGTGCAGGAATTCATGATCGTTCCCCACGGTGCGGCTTCATTCTCGGAGGCCTTGCGGATGGGGGCCGAGGTTTATCGGGCACTCAAGAAGGTACTGCTCGACAGAGGTTTATCGACAGGCATCGGCGACGAGGGTGGCTTCGCACCTAACCTTTCGAGCAATGAAGAAGCGTTGGCTTTGCTCCTTCACGCGATCGAACAGGCCGGGTACATCCCTGGCGATGATGTCGCCCTCGCTTTGGATGTTGCGGCGACGGAGCTCTTCAGCGACGGCAACTACAAGCTCGCCTCCGAAGGAAAGACGCTCAGCGCCGATGCGATGGGTGAGATGTATGAGGGATGGCTGGACCGTTATCCGATAGTGAGCATCGAAGACCCTTTGGACGAAGAAGATTGGGATGGTTGGGCCAAGATCACTAAGCATCTGGGTGAACGCGTGCAACTGGTTGGCGACGATCTATTCGTGACCAATACTCAGCGGCTGGAACGCGGCATCGAAACATCGTCGGCGAACGCGATCTTGATCAAGGTCAATCAGATAGGAACATTGACCGAGACTGAGCAGGCTGTTCATCTGGCCATGAGTTCTTCGTACCGCATCGTCATCAGCCATAGGTCGGGCGAAACCGAAGACGCGACCATCTCGGATCTCGCTGTTGCGTGGTCGGCCGGTCAGATCAAAACCGGGGCCCCCGCTCGCTCCGACCGAGTTGCTAAATACAACCAACTGTTGCGTATCGAACAGATCCTCGGTGATACAGCCAGATATGCAGGAACCGCGAGCTTCCCCCGATGGCGCGAACGAAAAGCCTGAGGTTCCACGTCTGGGGAGTTGCCGTTGTTTTCGGCATCTCGAGCATGCTCGCGATAGGGCCGGCTCGCCAGGCTTACCAGCAGCATAAAAAGATACAGGCCGAACAAACCAGACTGGTCGCGCTCGAAAAGCAGAACGCACTTCTGCAAGAACGGCTCGATCGTTTGAAGGATCCGGAGTACATCGAGAAGCTCTCGCGCGAAGAGCTGGGTTTGGTCCGACCCGGCGAGATCTCATATGTGGTCGTACCTCCTCCCCCGGCTACGGGGACCGTTTCGGCGCCAAAGCCCAAGCATCGTGCGTTCACCGCGAGGGTGAAGGACTGGTTCAACCAACTCTTCACCTGATCCGAGGCTGTTGCGGCTCAGTGTGACTCGGCCTTAGGATGTGACATTGATCTATGGGAGGTTCATTGGCTGAGGTTGGTTCAATAGTTGAAGGCACGGTTAACCGCCTTGCCGATTTCGGTGCGTTCATCCAGATGGAGAACGGTGAAACCGGTCTTGTTCATATCTCTGAAGTGGACAAGAACTACGTCAAAGACATAAAAGAGCACCTTAAAGAGGGCGACAAGGTTAGCGTCAAGGTCGTCGCTATCAAAGAAGACGGCAAGATCGACCTTTCCATCAAGCAGGCCGATCCCTCTTGGGAAGACCGCCCTCAGCGAAGGGGCGACAAAGATCCCGAGTTCGAAGCCAAACTGAAGCGTTTCATGCGCGAGTCGCAAGAACGCTTGGCCGACGTACGTCGTCAAAGAGATTCGAAACGACAGTAATCTTCTCTCACCTGGGCATCGCTGCCCCTGGGATCTAGGTCATGGATGTATCAGCGGACACCCACCATGTTCGCGTTCAGATCGGCCGTGAACCCAGAGGGAAATGGAAAGTGGCGCGTCGCTGTGAATGCGGCTGCCCTCAGGTGATCCTTACCGAGCCTCGCCTCGATGATGGCACGCCGTTCCCCACGACGTGGTGGCTAACCTGCAAGTCGCTGTCTGGTGAAGTCTCGCGTCTTGAATCGGAGGGGATGATCGCCAGGATCAACGAGCGATTGAAGGTGGACCAAGATCTCCTCGATGCGATGAAGCGCGCTACCAATAACTACGTACAGCTGCGCGACGTGATGGAACCGTTGGGCACCGACATCCATCCAGGCGGGGGGCCGTTGCGGGTGAAGTGTCTGCACGCGCACGTCGCTGATCAGTTGATCAACGGATCGAATCCTGTCGGGAAGATGGTGCTGGACGCGATCGGATGGAGTGAACCGTTGGTACCTTGCGTAGGGCTGGGCGGAGGCGATGCACCATGAGGGTCGCTGCTATCGATGTTGGGACCAACACGACGCGGCTTTTGGTCGCTGAAGGAACGGGCCCCGGATATCGAGACTTGGACCGCCGCCTAGTTTTCACGCGACTCGGATCGGGGGTTGACGCCAAAGGCCAGATAGCCAAGGAAGCCCAGGATCGAACGCTGGCGACCATCGCCGAATTCTGTGCGGAGTGCGGTGAGTTCGCGGTGCAGAAGATGAGGATCGCGGGCACTAGCGCGGTCCGAGACGCAACCAACCGCGAAGAGTTCCTGAAGGCCGCATCGAAATTGGCGGGAGTCGAGGCTGAGGTTCTCGCAGGCGAAGAAGAGGCGCGCTTGTCGTTCGTCGGTGCCACTGCCGATCTCGATTTCGGAACCTACCTTGTGATCGACATCGGCGGCGGATCGACCGAATTCGTACTCGGACGATCGAACACCGGAGTTGAGCACGCGGTTTCGATGGATATCGGCTCGGTGAGACTGACCGAGCGTCATCTTCTAAGCGACCCTCCCGCTACCGAGGAGGTACTCACCATGGAGGGTGACATCGAGCAGGCCTTGGATAAGGTTGACCGACATCACATCCCAAACGCGTCGGTGGCACGTTTCGTTGGTGCTGGCGGGACCGTTACTACGCTGGCCGCCATCCACGTGGGGGCCGAAGAATACGATCCACAGGTCACCCACCAGATGACCCTGTCGAGATCGAGCGTGAACTCGCTTTATCACGACCTTGCCAAGATGCCGGTTGAGCATAGGATGCGCATGCCCGCGCTCCCATCGGGTCGCGCCGACGTGATAGTCGCCGGTGCGTCGATCTTGGCAAGGGCGATGGCACGCTGGTCGTTCGCCGAGGTTATCGTGTCGGAGAAAGATATCCTTGACGGCCTTGTCCTACAGATGCTTGGAGACCCGGAGTTATGACTGCACAACGAAGCCCTAAACGTCAGAGACAAAAGGAACAAAGAAGAGCCAAGATCGAGCAAGAGATCAAGGTCTATCAGGCGAGAAGGCGCAGACGCTTGCTAATCAACCTCGGTGTTCTCGTAGTCGTTATGGCTGTGGTCGGCGGATTCATCTTGCGCGAGCAGAACAAAAAGACCGCCCCAGCGAAAACGAAATGCGTCGCCACACCGGCGACCTCTGGCGCAGGCAAGGTGCCTGTCCTGAAGAAGTTCGACCTCGACACCAAGAAGAACTTCATCGCGGTCATGAAGACTTCTCTGGGGACGATCCAGATCAAACTCGATGGGAAGACGTCGCCGTGCACCATGAATTCGTTCGTGTACCTTGCGAAACGAGGCTTTTATAACGGTCTCAAGTTCCATCGCATCGTTAAAGGGTTCGCGCTGCAGGGCGGCGACCCGAATGGTGACGGCTCCGGGGGCCCCGGCTATAACGTCGTCGATACCCCGCCGAAGGGTTTCAAGTACACCAAGGGCCTAGTGGCGATGGCCAAGACGGGGGCCGACCCAGCCGGGACTTCTGGGAGTCAGTTCTTCATCGTGCCTGGTGATGGAGCTGCGAGCCTGCCCGCTGAGTACGCGGTCTTGGGCAAGGTTGTGAGCGGAGACGATGTGGTCCAGAAGATCAACGAGGTTCCCACGGCCGCATCGAGCGGGGGCGGAGAGCAGTCCAAGCCGCTTCAAGAAGTGGTCATCATCAGCGTAACTATCACGCAGAGTTGACCTACTAGATCCGTACTATTTTTCAGTTTTTCATCGTAAGGGCTAAATACAAGCAAGCGGATTGGCCGTAATCTGTGTATAGGGGATGTAGACAAAGGCTGGATCCGTTGAATCCAAACAAGATCAGATCCATACGCGCGCCCATCATCGCAAGTTGCATGTTGCTCATGATGTCGGCTTCGCTCGCCCTGATGTCTTCGCCCGAAAAGGTGGCAAGCGCCCGATCGGCCAAGCGTGTGGTTATATCCCTACCCAGGATCCGCGAAGGTCACGTGAGCGCGGTCTCGGCAACAACGTCAAAGCCAGAGCTCGCCAAGAAAGCGCCAGTGCAACAAGCCGCCCAGCCTGCGCCCGCCGTTGTTGCCAAGCCGAGCCTGTTCGCATACAAAGGCTTGGGAGCATGGCTCGATCAATTCGACTTCCGGGCGCCGGAAAATGTAGAGGCAACTGCCGCGGTTGAAGAGCTCGCGTCGCGCGGTGTTCGCACGATATTCGTTCAGTCCGGTAAATGGAATGGACCAGACGAGATCTTGTACCCGGCGATACTGGACCAGATCTTGGAGCGGGCCCACGCGCACAAGATGAGCGTTGTCGGTTGGTACTTGCCCGGGTTCAATGACATCGGGGCCGACGTCAGAAGGAGTATGGCAACCGTCAATCACGTCAGCCCGAGTGGCCAAAGGTTCGATGGGTTCGGTCCTGACATCGAAGAGCGCCGCGCAGTCGGCAACGATCTGGGACGGTTCGATGCTGGCATCGTGGAATACTCGAAGCAGTTGCGGGCAGCGGTTGGACCCTCGTATGCGTTGGGAGCGATCGTGGTTGACGCTAAGAACAACGAAAGGGCGCCTTCGACCTGGGCTGGGTTCCCCTGGCCGGAGATAGGCCAGAACTACGACGTTATCGTACCCATGGCCTACTGGTCGGTCACCAAGAAGCAGCAGGCGTGCGCGACCGACGCGGTTGACGCAGCTGCGTATGCCCGAGACGTGATATCGAAAACCCAGGCTCTCATGGGGGTCCAGAAACCGTTCAACCTGATAGGGGGCATCGCCGATTGTTCGTCGATCGGGGAGGTCCAAGCGTTCGTTGACTCTGCCGTGGCATCGGGTGCGATCGGAGGCGGTTTGTACGATTACTACGCAACTTCGACAAGTCCTTTCAAGGAGGCCTTTTGGGGGGCACTTGGAAAGCTCAACGCTCTCGCACCCACGATCTACGTTCGACCCTGATCTCGACCTGCGGCCAGCGGGCGTCAACTACGTCAAACTGAGTCGCGATGACCAAACCATGGCTCAGCCGAACGACTGCGATCGCGACTTGTTTCGTGCTGATCGCCGCGGCTTCTTTGGCGATCATGGTTCCGGTCGCGCCCGTTGCGTCGCGATTCGAAGCGCAAGCGCGCAGCGTCTCAAAGCATGAACCCGCTCAGGTCGACGATACGGTCGTTCCCGATCACCGGCAGCTCTCACCAAAGCCTCCGCCTCCTTCACCCTCACCGAAACCATCGGTAAAGCCCAAGCCAAAGGCGATCGCGCGCAACGTTGATGCTTATCGAGGACTCGGGACCTGGGTAGACGTTTACGATTCTATGGAAGTGGGCCCAGCCGTCACCGTGATGGCGAAACGCGGGGTCAAAACCATCTATCTGGAGACATCGAGCTGGAAGATCCAAACCGACCTGTTTGATCAGAGCCGTATCGACGCGTTCCTTTCGGCTGCTCACGCTAAAGGCATCGCGGTTGTAGGTTGGTATCTGCCCGGTTTTGCCGACATGGACCGCGATATCCGAAGAAGTGCCTTGGTTCTGTCGTATCGCTCATCGGCGGGACAGTCGTTCGATGGCTTCGCAGCCGACATCGAAAGCCGTGTTGAGCTTAACCAGGACCGGGTGAAGTTCAACGCGTCGATCGTCGAGTACGGGAACCGATTGCGTGCGGCGTTGCCCAACACAACTTTAGGAGGGATCGTCGTTGATGCCAAGAACAACGAACGCGCGCCCGCGCGGTGGGCGGGTTTCCCATGGCCCGACATCGGGCGCATCTTCGATGTCGTGATGCCCATGGCATATTGGAGTGTGACGCGAAATGGAGCGCCTCCTTCGTGTCAATCGCCTGCCATCGACGTTGGGGCTTACATGTCCGATGTGATGACGAAGACGAGATCTCTGATGGGAATATCAAGACCCATGCACCTTATCGGGGGCATCGCCGACTGCGTGACGGCCTCGGAGACGTCGGCTTATGTAGATGCTATGAAGTCCCTTGGCTCGATCGGCGGAGGGCTTTATGACTTTGCAACCACCGACGCTCGGCCAGACCGCGACGCCATCTGGTCACAGTTAGCGCGACTGGACCGATAACGGCTAGCCTTTCCACAGCTTCACGGCCCCCGTACTCCAATTGGCAGAGAGGGAGGACTTAAAATCCTTGCAGTGTGAGTTCGAGTCTCACCGGGGGCACCGATCCGTACCTTGGTGCATACGACAGTGATGAAAAAATGCCCCCACTCATAGAGCGCGGCTGATCCCGATAGACGTCCGCCCCGCATCCCTGGGAAGATGGCTCCCGTGAGCATCATGATCGTGGCGACCGCAGGCGCCGGGGGCGACCTGCAACCCTTGATAGCGGCGGCGCTTTCTTTGCGCTCGCGCGGGCATGACATGTTCTTCCTCGGTGACGCATCGGTGAAGCGCGCCCTTCTTCCCTTGGGTGTGGACGTGACTGTGCTGCCATCCGCACTCGATCTCGGACCGCGCCTGTCTGCGGTCGCGCGTGATGCCATGACCGCTTCAGGAGGAGACCTGGCCGCAGCGGGACCGCTCGTGCAGAAAGGTTTGGAGGCGTGGGCGCACGATGTTTCCCTGCCAGTCAAGGACGCCATCGCCGAACACCGCCCGGAGGAAATCGTGACGTCGCTCTTCGGAGTCGAGGTCCTTCACATGGTGGCGCCATCCCAGCCTTGGGCCGTGATCAATAGCACCTTCTACGTCGGCCCGACGATGCAGCGTCCAGCGGAACTGGACTTCGGTGCGCGGGCCATCCCTTTGCTCAAGCGGTATGCTGCGCTGCTCGAGTCCGCTGATCTGGTCCTTCACGCCACCGATCAACTCTTCGACTTCGACTTCAAGGATCTGCCCACCCGTCATCACTACGCGGGCCCGCTCGGCATATGGGAGCCGCCGAGTGAAACCCCATCTTTCCTCGGCGAGGCCGGTGAGCCGTGGGTGCTGGTTACCATCAGCTCGCAGCTGCAGGATGACATGGCCCTCGCCGATGCAGGGCTCGGTGCCCTGGCTCAACACCCGGTCCGCGCGTTACTGACGCTGGGACCCGATCATGACCCAAGCGAACTTTCCGCGGTCCCGCCGAATGCGCGCGTGGAGAAGACCGTTCCGCATTCGGCCGTGCTCAAGAGCGGCGCGTTCCTGCTTAGTCACGCCGGACACGGCTCGGTGATGAAGGCACTTTGGTACGGTCGCCCGATGGTGCTGGTGCCATGGGGGCGCGACCAGCCGGGAGTTGCCGACCGCGCGGCCGCCCTTGGCGTGGCCGAAGTAGTTGCGCGAGATGACGCAACCCAAGAAACGCTGTCCGCGGCTGTCACCCGGATGCTCGGAAACGAAGAGATGCTTCGGATCGCGTTCGCGCAGTCAGAGCGGCTCCGCGCGACAGATCCGCCGGCTATTGCCGCATCACTGCTCGAGACGGTTCTGTAAGTCTTCACCATCGCTTTCGAGCATCGACAGAAATCAGGCGGCAACTGACTCCTGCGAGAACCACCCTGTTCCTGGACCGGGCTTCGGAGCTAAGCCGAACCGATGATCATGGGTGGGGCCGAGAAATCTTGCATGCTTCCGTCGATCTCCACCTCACCCTTGTCCCACGAAACGACACTTTCCCAGGGAACATAGATCGCGCTTGCCTGAAGGGCTTTGGTGATCGCGCGCAGCATCCACGGTCCTTTCATGTCAGCACGGTCATACCCAAGCCGTCCGAAGGTCTGGCGTTTAGAGACTATCAATCCGTCGATCTTGTAAGCCGAGCCGAACGTACCGATGGTTGGGCCCCCTTGCGACATGCGGACATCGGTGACTTTGCCGAAAGGAACACGGCCCGTGCCGAACGCTGGCTTGCCGATCAGATCACTCAGCCGCATGGCGTGCCCCGGGGATCTTGGCGATCACATGATCGCGGGTCCATTCCTCCAAAAGATTGACTTCCAAACCTTCGCGCTCGACTGCGATCTCAACGTGGGCGCTGATGCGTTTCACTACACCGAACGAGATACGCGCCGGACCTGGGTGGTCCGTTTGATGAAGTCTGTTTTGCACCGACTCCAACCACTTGCCCAGTCTTCCGCCGACCCTGTTCCCAAGCGCGCCTGGACCAGCCAAGATCGCCGATACGTACGGCGGGCCACCGGAATCTGCGATGGTCAGTTCCAGGTCGTCGACATTGCCGGCCATGTAACCGTCCTTGTCGATGATCTGGCGGTCCAACAACGAAAGTGCTGCGTCGATCTGGCGACCGGTCATCTCTAGGCCCCTCCTTTGGTAAGGATCATCAAGGGGATGGTCGCAAGCGAAACAACCACAAGCAGGACCATGTAAACCGACGCGATGCTGTTAGACAGCCAGGAATTTGTCTTGTCACCCATATAGTCGGGGTCGTTGGCGATGACAAGTATGGGGAAATAAGTGAGTGGCAGAGCGGCAGCGGAAAGGACGATTGAGTACTCAGTCACTTTGATCGGATCGATGGTGGTTAGAGCCAGAAGAGCACCGGCAACGATACTGAGAAGGACCACCAGATGAAAGCGCGGTGCGTCCTTTGGTCTAACGAACTTGCCCCATTGCCAGCCGAAGAACTGAGCAACGGTATAGCCCGCGGAAAGAGCGGTCTCCAAAGCCGCGCCGAAGGTTGCCGCGAAGACGCCGATTATCAACAGGGCAAGTGCCAGTTTGCCCATTATGGCCACGGAAGGCAGCAATACTTGCGAGAGAGTGCTGACCTCGATGTGTCTTGGGTTAAGGATCAGCGAAGCTCCTCCCATGATCGCCAGCGACAAAAGGCCGCCAAGCGGGAACCCTATGTAAACGTTGGCGCGGTTCAACATCAAGTCCTTCTTGCCCCATTTCTCTTCCACCGCGCCCGAGGAAAAGAAGAACACTTCATATGGAGTCATGGCGGCGCCGAATAGCGCGATCGCGTAATAGAAGTAATTCAGATGCGTCTCGCCTTTCGGCACTACGCTGTGCGTCGCTTGCGTCCACAGCGCATGCCAAGGATGGATCTTGAATAACGCAACTGCGAAGATGACCAATACCAACCCCATCAAACCGAAGATCTGTTCCATCCGTTCGAACTTCACGCGCCAGATGACAAGCCACACAGCGAATGCGGCGAAGGGGATCCACAAAAGGTAATTGACGCTGGTAGCGAGCTCTAGAGCCAGACAGATCCCCGCGATCTCGGCGGTCAAAGTGAGGAAGTTGATGAAGAAGGAAGCGAACAGGTTGACCAGGGCAACCCGGGCGCCCAAACGTTCGCGCACTAGGTCGAACACAGGGCGCTTGGAGAGGGTCGCCACCCGGCCAGCCATCTCGGCATAGACCACTATGCCGATGACACCAACGATCACCGCCCAGGCAAGGCTCATCTTGAAGCGCGCGCCAGTGGAAGCGTTCGCGACCAGGTCGCCGATATCGACGAATCCGCCGATGGCGGTAAGGATGCCGAGAGTTATCTGAACGAACTTTTTCAATGCTCGTGTGACCTTTGGAACTCATCCAGAGCGCTTGAAACGCCGTTGAGCGGCCTAGCAAGATCGGCCAGTTGCTGGATCTCGCCGCGTCGCACGTGTATACGCAGCTCCGTTAGAGTCGCGCCGGCCGTTTGCATCATCTTGTCGAGTTCATCACGCAGCGCGTCCGAGTCTGGTCCTGGGGGCTGAACCGAATCGAATTGTCCTTCGATCCCAGTCGCGTCTTCCTCCGATTCGCGCAGGATGACCTCGAGATAAGGCTGGTATGACTTCCCTTTGGCCCCCAGATGAACCGCCAGCCGAGCGCTGTTGACGGCGGAAAGAACGCCTTGCGCCGCCCCCACCGCCTTGGCCTCGTAGGCATTGAAATCGAAAGGCGTTGATATGCATCCGGTGCACAGCAGGAGACAAAGAGACGTCCAACGGATGAGTTTCATGCGACGGAAACTACCCGCGCTGCCCGCTGATAAACCAGGGTCAGCCTGGCCGAGCACGCGAGGCGTCTTCAGCTAGGTCGAGAGCGCATCGGCCAGCTTGGCCGACCAAGCCTCGTCGTGTACGATCCGGGCCGCTAAGTGTTCGCGGGCCCATCTGACAACTTCGAGATTCCTGACTGCAACTGCCCAACGTCCGAGTTCCTCGGGCGCAAGATAGATCGCCTCCCGTTTGAAATTGGTTAGCAAGAGCACGAGGTTCAGCCGATCCACATCGTCGGTTGAAAATATGAATGTGGCTCGTGCCTGCTCATCGGCACTTTCAACCGCAACCCTGCCGCCATGCGGCGCAAGCGCGAATGGCATCGTCTTGCCTTCGAAGCCGATCTTGAGGCCAAGACGCAGCCGGCCGCCGCAGATCTTCGTCAGCGTGTCGAGTTCCTCCGCCCTGGCTTGTTTAGCGAACACGTCTCGCAGAGGGTCCCAGCTGGCGCCAGCTTCAACACTCGAAACCGCCCACCCGTCCGGAGCTGTCAGTTCGGCCAAGGAGGCATCGAGTTCGGTATACGCGAGCGTCGTTGCTCGGCTCAGTTCGGTGCGTGCCTTCTCTATGTCCTGGATGAGTTCATCGGTGCGGGTCCCGAACTTAGAGACGGTCAGGTCGGCCATCGCGCGGCAGTGGAAAGTGATCTGGTAACCGTTTCGGTCCACTTCCTTAATGCATGAAAGCGGTAAGAACCGAGGCTCCCCTGTATCGCCTTCTATGGTCAGACCTTCAGAGAACAGCGATACCTGTACCGGCTGTTCATCGATGAAGCCACGATATTGGTCGACGGTCTTGTTGCCCGTCCACTGCAACATCGCTGCGCGCCTGACTGGCATGCGTGCCGTCCGTAACTCTTCTACGAATCGGTCCATGCCGGCACCCAACGCGCTTAGTGTCACCTTTTTGCTTGGCGTGATCAAAGTTACCGAATGGCCCTCGGTATGGACCTGGTCGATGTCCACATAGGGGATGCTGAGCCCGTCGAATGCGATCGCTTCCGCGCCGATCTCGACGTCAACCGCCTTGCCTTCGTGTGTGGATCGGAAAGTCAAACCTTCTGGCCGCATTCGGCGCAGAACTTGGCGCCATCCTTCACCTCGGCTCCGCAGTTGGTGCAGGATCGGGTTGCGGCCAGTGGCTTGCCGCACTCGGGACAGAACTTGCCGCCATCGACGCTCTTGCCGCAATGGGGGCACTGAACCTTCGCTCGCGTTGTCATGTCGAGATCTTTGGTCCAATCAACCTCTTGCGCTTTCGTCTTGATCTGATCGACCTGCGCAGCGGCTTGGGCAGCCGACATGGTGTCGCCAACGCTAGGCGAACACGTAAGGCACTGGCCAACTTCCTTGTTCCAACAAACGGGATCGCAAACCCAGTTTCCGCAATTGCGACATTGATGGAATTGATCGGCAACGGCGGCGACGGCCTCTTCGAGTGCTTTGTCTTTGGCGGAGGAGTTTGTGCTTCTGTCGATCATCTCGTCGGCGGCGTTGCCGAGTTCTGCCAGTGTTCCCCCAGCAAGGCGGCCTAGCCCCTTCAGAAGCCCCTTGCCCGTCTTAACCATGTCGGACTTGAAAGGTGAGCGGTATCCATTCCCGCATCTTTCGCATACGAACTCGAATTGGTAGCCGCGGTCATTCGACAGGTCTCGGTAGTTGTCGGTGAATGGGATTATCTGACTCATCGCGAGGCAGACATTATCACCAAGAGCCTGCACAGGAGCGCGCTGGACCTCGCCTCGAAAGACGCGCTGACCGTGTGGTTGCGGCTCGAAGCCACCATGATGCGAGGATGGGCATCCGGCAGATGCCGGACCGCCATCAAGAGGAATGAATCATGACAGCCCGTTTTTCCACGATCATCGAACCGTTCCGCATCAAGTCGGTCGAGCCCATCCGCTCGACCGATGAAACCCATAGGCAGGCCGCACTCGCCGCTGTGGGCTACAACCTGTTCGGCCTTCGCTCGGAGGACGTATTGATCGATCTTCTGACCGACTCGGGGACCGGGGCGATGAGCGCGGAGCAGTGGGCGGGAGTTATGAGGGGGGACGAGTCATACGCGGGTTCGCGTTCTTTCTGGCGTTTCGATGAAACGGTGCGAGAACTCACCGGATTCAAGCACGTGATCCCAACCCATCAAGGAAGAGCAGCCGAGCGGATCTTGTGTGAGGAGTTGGTCAAGCAAGGACAGGTGGTGCCCAACAACAATCACTTCGACACGACTCGCGCAAACGTGGAGCACAGCGGCGCAGAAGCGCGCGATCTTGTGATCTCGCAGGGGCGGATACCGTCGCTCATCCATCCATTCAAAGGAAACATCGATATCGATGCACTGCGTGCGACCATCGACGAGGTGGGCCCCGAGCGCGTCCCTATGGTCATGGTCACGGTCACGAACAACTCCGGCGGGGGCCAGCCTGTCTCGTTGGAGAACTTACGACAGGTGCGTGCTCTATGCGACGAACTCGGTGTCCCATTCTTCTTGGATGCGTGCCGGTTCGCAGAGAACGCCTGGTTCATCAAGATGCGCGAGGAAGGCAATGCGGATCGTTCTGCGCGCGACATCGCTGAGGAGATGTTCTCTCTTGCAGATGGGGCAACCTTCAGCGCCAAGAAAGATGGGCTGTCGAACATAGGTGGGTTCCTTGCAATGAACGACGACTCCCTGGCTGCTAAATGTCGCAACAACCTGATCCTTACCGAGGGGTTCCCTACGTACGGGGGACTAGCCGGTTACGACTTGGAGGCCGTCGCGCAGGGCTTGAAAGAAGTGACCGACGAGGACTATCTCCACTACCGCATAAGAAGCGTTGAGTACCTGTGGGAGAAGATCTCCGGAGCCGGGGTCCCCGTCGTGAGCCCTGCAGGCGGCCATGCTGTCTACATCGACGCCAAAGAGATGCTGGCCCACATCCCCGCCTCGGCATTCCCTGCGCAGGCTTTGGCTATCGAGCTGTACCTCGCTGGTGGGATACGGACGGTCGAGATCGGAAGCGTGATGTTCGGAAAGAGTACCAACGAAGGCGAGATCCCTGCCCCCATGGAACTGGTGAGGCTTGCGATCCCAAGGCGCGTGTACACGCAAAGCCACATCGACTACGTCGCAGAAGTTGTAACTGCTGTTGCGGCCGAAGCGAAAGCGATCAAGGGTTTGAAGATCGTATGGCAAGGTCCAGCACTACGGCACTTCACGGCTCGATTCGAGCCGCTCGCATAAGCATCGGTAGGAGGCAATTGTCGATCATAGGAGGGCAGGTATGACCGAACAGCAGATGGCGACCACAGTTGTGCGTCATCCCGAGTTGATGAAACATGACCAGGAAAGGGTCAAGAGCATCCAGAACAGGATCGCCGACGCCATAACCGATTTCGCCGGCTCGATGAAGTTCGTATATGTACACATAGTTTGGTTCGGTGCGTGGATCCTTTTCAAGGTCGAGCATTACCCATTCGGTCTGCTCACTATGATCGTGTCGCTCGAAGCGATCTTTTTGTCTACTTTCGTGATGATCAGCCAGAACCGAGCGGACACCAAACGGCAGATCTTCGCCGATCACCAATGGATGCTGGTTCAGCAGGAAGAGAAACAGAACGAAGAATTGATCGAGATATCTCGGCGGTTATTGGAACTGACTCAGGCCATCCACGAGGTCACGGTAACGAAATAGTCAACATCCCAGCACCGCAGCCCTGGCTCTTGTTTCTTAGCAAAATAATCACGATTGGCAGGCCAAAAGCCTAGATCTTGCACCTACACTGGAAGCGTGAGTAGTCGGATCGAAGAGGTGCAGCTGGGGCTTGCTGAGGTCGCTAACCCTGACCTAGGTCGCACCACATCCCTTTTGGCGGCCGCCACCGGCGTCATCGCTGCGCTCATCCTGCCAGCCGATGTTTTTGGCATAGCCTTCGTTTTAGCAGCAGTCAGCGCATGGACGACGGTCTTGTCGGCCAGGCCAGTCGCATGGAAGCCTTACAACGTCACTCTGGCCACCATCAGTGTATTGCTCGTCTGCATGACTGCATTCAAGGCGTCGGAGTGGATCCTAGCAATCGATCTTGTCGCGGCGGTTGGGTTCGCATTCGCGGCCGTCACCGATGCGCGTTCATGGGAGCGTCTGATCATCGGTGCTTTCACACCGTTGTTCCGTGCGTTCAGATCGCCTGCTGTCCTTGGAAGATCGCTGTCTTACGGAAGATCAGATAAGGCCGTCAAGGTCATCATCGGGGTGGCCATGGGCGCCGCTTTACTCATTGTCTTCGGGGCCCTTTTCTCGTCAGCAGATAGTGTTTTCGGTCATTTCCTTTCCGGTCTATTACCGAATTTGCCGAGTGCTCTGCCATTTCGGGTCTTCCTCTTTTTGTTCTTTAGCCTAGGCACGGTAACCCTTGCTATCAGCGGGCCCAGGTTCGAGCGCCCTTCCGACTTGAAGATCAACGAAGCTGTCTCTGCGCTTTTCGGTTTGAAACGCGGGACCGATCGGAGTGGTCCGATCGACCACCTAGCCTGGTCTATAGCGATCGGATCGGCGATCGCTATGTTCGCAGCTTTCGTGTTCTTCCAAATAACTGTGTTGTTCGCTGGGAACCAACACGTGCTCACCACTCAGGGGCTCACTTACGCCCGATACGCGCGGGAAGGGTTCTTCCAGCTTGTCGTCGCGGCCGTACTTGTGATCGGTGTGACCTGGGCGGCAACGAGGTTCGGCGATCGAACAGCTTCCCAACACCATACGCAGATGAAGATCATGCTGACACTTCTAGGCACCCTTACCATGGTGGTACTGGTGTCGGCGCTTTGGCGGCTGGTTCTGTATGAGAGGGCATATGGACTGAGTCGGATGCGACTGTCTGTTCATGCCGGCATCTTCTGGCTCGCAGCCATTTTCGTGCTGATGGGGGTGACCACATGGCTGAGGACCTCGCATCGGCTAGCGCCGTGGATGATCTTGTTGACCGGATTGACACTGCTGATGCTCACTCTCGATTCGCCTGATGCAGTCATAGCCAGAGCCAATCTAGATGTGTTCGCTCGCACCGGCCATATCGATACTGGGTATCTATCCGGGTTGAGCGCCGACTCGGTTCCTGAGATCGTCAAACTCTCGGAACCGTTGAGGTCGTGCGTGCTCAACGCAGAGGCCGCGTACATCAGGAAACATCGCGCCTGGTACACATGGAACGCGAGCCGCGAGCGCGCTCGCCGACTGATCGCGAAGCTGCAACCGAAGTTGATGGCGATACAGCCTCAAGACTGTCCTCACGGAAGCCCCCAGGGCCTGGTGGTCGATGGATCGTTCTAGGTCGGCGAGAGGCACTTGCCTTGATAGACATCGTCGAAATGGGTACCAAACGCACGCATCACCAATACAATCGTTCATCCAATGGCTATCCGAAGACCACTTGTACCTACCTCGTCGCCCAGCCTTTCCGACTTGGTCCGTTCGATCGAAGAAAGAACCGCGGGAGCGGTTGAGAGATCTAAGAAGGTAAATGGCTCGGTCATGCTTGTAACGCCTGACGGGTCGTGTGTCATCGAGATAGATCGTGGCGTCGCAAGTGTGTCGCGGGATAGGGCCGGTGCCGAGGCAACTATCACTTCGGACCTGCCAACCCTCATGGCGCTCGTTTCGCAAGCTGAGTCCGGCATCGAGGCTTTCCTTCAAGGGCGCTTGAAAGTAAGAGGCAATCTGGCACTTGCTCTTCAACTCGGCTCGTTGTTCGACACCGGCGACCGACCTGCAGGCTTCTTCAGGCCCGGATGGACGAAAGCGATGGGCATCGAGAGTTTCTATATAGAGGCGGGAGAGGGGACCCCCGTAGTATTGCTGCACGGCCTTGGTGCTACCAATGCATCGTTCCTGCCAACCATCGCAGGACTCGGCCCCCGATACCGAGTTATCGCCCCGGACTTCCCAGGTTTCGGTGAGTCGGGCAAACCGATACGCAAGTATCACGCTGCCTTCTATGCCCGCTGGCTTAGGGAATTTCTCGGCAACATGGGCATAGAACGCGCATGGCTGGTTGGGAACTCGATGGGCGGTCGGGTTGCGATCGAGATGGCACTTCGGTTCCCCGAGATGGTCGATGGCATCATTGGACTTTGTCCCGCGCCGGCGTTCATCCGCGGACGCGCATACGTCCCATTCGTCAAATGGCTGCCACCCGAGCTAGCGTATTTGCCGCTACCGGTGCTAGGTCATCGCCAGCTCGTGCGAGGCGTGCGCTCGATGTTCTCTCGACCTCAACGACTACCGGATGCTTGGTACGACGCCGCGGCGGATGAATTCTTGCGGGTTTTTCGCACGCCGCGGGGAAGGATCTGTTTCTTCTCTGCAAGCCGTCAGATCTATCTTGAAGAACCCTTTGGTGAAAAGGGGTTCTGGGATCGGCTACCCTCGCTCGATGTGCCGGCGCTGTTCGTTTGGGGCGAACGCGACCGATTGGTCCCCGCTTCATTCGCCAGGCATGTTTCCAAGGCGCTTCCTGGGTCGAGATCGGTTGTCCTGGCCGACTGTGGCCACATTCCGCAGTTCGAACAACCCGAAACGACAAATGAGTTGATCATTGACTTCATTCGCTGAGGCCCCCAAACGTCTGTTCCATTCGGTCAAGACGCTCGTTGATATGGGTCATCCCGACTCGGTCATGAAACTGGCTAGAGCTGGCGCTTTCGACCTGCGTACGCCGATCGCGATCGCGGCGGGCCTGCCGTGGCTGATCGGCCGGGGGCCGTCGCTTGGTGTCATGAGCCGTATGCACGCCGCTTCCATCGGGTCGCGAACCGCCATCGTAGATCGCGACGGCTCATTCAGTTGGAAGGAGTTTGACAGCCGCTCAGATCGAGCGGCTCACCTGCTCTCGTCGCTGGGAGTCCATGGCGGCGACACGATCGCTTTGGTTCTTCGCAACGGGCATGAGATGGCCGAGTTGTTGATGGCGGCGCAGAAGATGGGTGTTTCGGTCTGTCCAGTCAACACGTGGGCCAGGCAGACGGAGTTGCGTGATGTGTTCGCAAGTGCCAGCCCGAAAGCTGTTTTCTGCGATGTGAGTGCGATCGATGACCTGCCGGATGGCTTGATCAACGCGCCACTTCTGCAGGTTGGGGGCACCAAGGGCAGGTTCGCTGTATATGAAGCAGAACTCGAAGCACAATCCCCATCCATGTTGAGCCCTTTCACAACCACCCCCGGAAGTCCTAGGGTCATCATCCATACATCCGGAACCACCGGAAGGCCAAAGGGCGCCGCACGCGATGCTTCCGCTGCCGGGATCAGAGCCCTATCCGACATCCTGGGTGTTCTTCCTCTGCGACGAGATGACCGCGTTTTCTGTCCGGCTCCCATGTTCCACTCCTTCGGTTTGGCGATGTTCACATTCGCGACCGCTCTTGGCGCGACGCTGCTTCTTCCTGAAGCGTTCAAACCGCGCTCGTCTGTTGCCTGGATCGAAAGTGAAAGAGCGACCGTTGCAGCCTTCGTGCCTGTGATGCTCCGAAGGATCGTGGCCGACGCTAGTTCGAAGGGTTGCGACTTGTCATCGCTTCGCATGGTCATCTCAAGTGGCTCTTATCTGTCGCCCGAGCTGCGCGGCCTGGTCACAGATGTTTTCGGAGAGGTTCTTTATGACCTCTACGGTTCAACCGAGGCTGGATGGGTGACCATCGCAGGGCCCGACGACATGCGCACGCATCCTGACGCGGTTGGAAAACTGGTGAGGGGCGTCGATGTCGCGGTTGTATCGGATACAGGCAGTCGGTTGCCTGCAGGGCAGACCGGCCGGATATTCGTGAAGAGTGGTGTGGCCCTCGAGGGATACACAACAGGGGAGTCGATGCAGGAGTCTGCGGGTTATATAGGCATCGGCGACCTCGGGTACATCGACGAAGACGACTACGTTTACATAGAAGGAAGATCCGACGACATGGTTGTTGTGGGGGGAGAGAATGTTTACCCCATAGAAGTGGAACAGGTTATCGAAAGCCTAAGTGGTGTTGTGGAAGCCTCGGTCATAGGCATCCAAGACAAAGAGTTCGGTCAGGTGCTGGCGGCGGCCATCGAAGGCGACGTTGACATCGACAGGTTGGTGGCGCATTGCAAGGCCAGCCTTGCCTCATACAAAGTTCCACGAAGGTTCGTGGTGGCCGAGCTTCCGAGGAACGCAACCGGCAAGGTGGTGAAAGCGCAAGTTCGGGGATTATTCACTTAGTTCCCCGCGTGCCCGCTCGTAGCTATAAGCTTTTGAATATGGACCCCTTCTTGCAAGACCCCCCGCAACGCAGCAACAGGTTCCGTACCGATCGTGCCCTCCACCGCAATATCGAAAGACTGCTCGACCCCGATGTTTTCACTGAGGTAGCACCCTTGCTCGATGAGATGGGCGAAGCCGCTACTGATCTTCTTCCGGATCTGCAAGAGCAAGCTGAAGCTAATCCGCCTCGTCATGTTGCCTACGACGCTTGGGGACGTCGCACCGATGAGATCGTTGTCGATCCGGCGTGGAAGCGTCTGGTCGAAATAGGGATGGAGGCTGGATTGGTTGCCATCCCCTACGAAGATGGTTTCGGTGCATCGGGTCGCGTTGTTCAATTCGCCCTCGAGCATCTGTTCATGGCGGTGTCGGCCACGGCAGATTGTCCGATGGCGATGACCGATGCGGCTGCACGCGTTCTGATCAACGAAGACGAAGAACTGCGAGACCGATACGTTCCAAAACTTACGGCCCGCACCAACTACATCACCTCCGGCCAATGGATGACCGAGAAGGAAGGCGGGTCCGATGTTGGTCGAACGGGGACGGTTGCGGCCCCGTTGGGCGACGGCACCTGGCTTTTGACTGGAACCAAGTGGTTCACGTCGGCAACCACCGCTGACATCGCTTTGGCGCTTGCTCGGCCCCAGGGGGCCGAGCAGTCGAGCCGCGGACTTTCCTTGTTCCTCGTTGAGCTGAAGAGCGAACATGGTTGGAATGGCATCACGGTTCGAAGGCTCAAGGACAAGCTCGGAACGAAGGCTCTGCCCACTGCCGAACTCGACCTCAAAGACACCGTAGCGGTGCCTGTTGGCGGCATCGGAAGGGGAGTAGCGAAGGTAGCGCCGATGCTCAACATAACCCGCGTGCACTCGGCCTTTGGTGCGAACTCTGCAGTAGGCCAAGCGATCAGCCTGTCGCGCGACTACGCCAAGCGGCGCGAAGCGTTTGGACGCAAACTCGCCGACCTTCCCCTTCATGTTGTTTGGATGGCTTCGATCGCTGCTGAATACGAAGCCTCACTATCCCTTTGTTTCAGAGCAGCAGAATTGCTCGGATCGATCGAGAATGGCGGCTCCGACGACCTGCTTGCGAGGGTGGTGTTCCCGCTTACGAAATTGGCGGCCGCACGACAGGGCGTTTGGGCTTGCAGTCAGTTGTTGGAGAGTTTTGGCGGAGCCGGTTATCTCGAAGACTCAGGACTGCCCCGTTTGTTGCGCGATGCTCACGTTCAATGCATCTGGGAGGGAACCACTTCGGTGCTCGCACTCGATGTTCTTCGCGCACTCGGCAAACAAGGCGCGGGCGAGACATTCTTGGACGACGTTACTGCGAATGCACGGGCCTATGACCATCCTTCTTTGGTTGAACCACGCAGGGCAGTCCTCGACGCTGTCGGCGAACTCGAAACCCTGATGATGGAGCCGAGCGAGCCCGAAGCTAGACGCTTGGCATGGGGAATGGCTCGAACCTACGAGGCTTCGCTTCTTTGCCGAGGTGCCGGGTGGGCATTGGACAAACACGGCGATCCATCCACGGCTACCGCTGCTAGGGTCTTCACCGCGAGGCCCTTGATAACAAGGCCTCTCGATGTGCCACTCGAAAAGCTCGCGGATCTGTCTTTCGGAACTTCGACAGGTTGAATCCCCAGATAGAAGGACCTTTCATACTCGGTCTCGACATCGGTACCTCGCGAATCAAAGCAGCGATGGTAGATCGGGCGGGGTCCCTGGTCGGTGAACCCGTTATCCGCTCCACGACCTTCGATCCTGAAGACCTCATACAGGAGGTGGGCTTCACGATCGACGAACTGATCGGCCGACATGCCGAGCCACCTGTCGCGGTGGCGACCTCTTGTTTCTGGCACGGGTTGCTGTTCATTGATGATGACGGTGCGCCACTCGGGCCCATCACCTCTTGGCAAGATACGGCGTCGGCAGACGCGGCCGCTCTGCTTGGCGAGACACTCGACCCAGCGGATTTCCATGCAAGGACCGGGTGCTTCATTCATCCGAGTTACCCGATGGTTAGAGCAGCCAAGGCAGCAACCTCGTTCACCAGACACAAGATCGCACGGATGATCGGACCGGCCGAATGGGTTATGTTGAATCTCTTCGGCGCAGACGCAACGTCGCCTTCGATGGCGTCTGCGACGGGCTTCACCGAGCTTGGTGGCGAGTCGTACTTAGACGAGGCTCTGGAGGCTGCAGGGGTTTCGGTCAAAGAACTGCCCGCGATCAACACAGAGCCATTGGCCGGCCTGCTGAAGGACTGGGCGGATCGATGGCCCGAACTCGAAACCATCCCCTGGTTGCTTGCTGTTGGAGATGGAGCATGCGCGGCTGTAGGTTCGGGTTGTCTCGACGGGACGCATGCGGCTTTGACGATCGGAACTTCGTCGGCTGTTCGTGTGATCGTGGAGGAGAAACCTGTTCCGCCACAGGGTCTGTTCGCTTATTCGATGCCAACAACCCGATATCTAGTGGGAGGAGCCGCATCGAATGCTGGGAACGTGCTGGCATGGGCTCGGAACGTATTCAAGCTGCCCCACGATGCGGTGGCCTCCGCTTTGCGAAAGGCGCCGGAACCCGGGCTCGAAGTGAGTTCGTTCCTAGCAGGAGAGCGCGCACCGGACTGGCCGCTGGTGTCTGAAGGAAGTATCGAAGGGATCAGGCTGACTACTACTTCGACGGATATCTTGCGCGGTCTCATCGACTCGGTATCCGGGTCGATCGTCTCGCTGGTCAGATCGATCGACGCCTGGGTGGGCGCAGAAACGGTTTTGGTCGGGAGCGGCGGCGTTGTGGAAACCGAAACTGAATGGTTCGCACATATCTGCGAACTCGTGGGGCGCCAGATATCAGTGGCCCCCACGCTGCACACATCGCTCAGCGGGGCGGCCATCTTGGCCTGGGAGTCGCTCGGCGGGGATAACGATCCGCCGGCCGTCGGCCAACCTGATCGATGACTATTGCTCCAGCTTGCTCGTCCCACTTATAGTCCGCACTCACGTCCCCGAGGAGGTCCGAATGAAAGCAGTTGTCGTTACGCCGAAACAGGCAGGAACCGGAAGGGTCCAAGAAGTGCCCACTCCCGAACCCGCTGCGGACCAGGCTCTTGTTGAGGTGATCGAGGTCGGCGTTTGTGGGACCGATCTGGAGATACTTCATGGCCTTTACGGCGAAGCCCCTCCCGGCGACGACTACCTGATCATCGGGCATGAGAATTTCGGCAAGGTCGTATCGGCTCCCGCTGGCAGCGATCTTTCGCCCGGAGATCATGTGGTTGCGATCGTCAGACGACCAGACCCGGTGCCCTGTCCTCAATGCGCTGTGGGCGAGTTCGATATGTGCTCGAACGGTCAATACACAGAGCGCGGCATCAAAGGACGTCACGGTTATATGTCCGAGTACTACGTTGAGACTCCTCAGTACTTGGTCAAACTCCCCGATTCTCTTACCGAGATCGGCGTTCTGATCGAACCTTTAACCGTTGTCGAAAAAGGTGTCATCCAGTCTGAAGAGATCCAAAAGCGCATGACCTGGACCCCGCACGAGGCCGTGGTGACCGGCGCGGGACCGATCGGGTTGATGGCCACGATGCTCCTGAGATCGCGGGGCTATGACGTGTATACGCTCGATGTCGTCGAGAGGGACTCATTGCGAGCTCAGATGGTGGAAGCATGCGGAGCGCACTACGTGAAGGGTGACGAGGAACCACTAAGCGCTTTGTGTGCGCGGGTTGGGGGGATCGATCTTATCGTCGAGGCCACCGCGGTTGCTCAGATCGTCTTCGATGCGATCGATGCGATCGGTCCGAATGGAGTCGTCTGTCTTACTGGTGTTTCAGCGGGATCTCGTTCGCTTCAGATACCGGCCGACAAACTCAATCTCGAGATGGTTCTGGACAATAAGGTTGTTTTTGGAACGGTCAACGCGAACCGCAGGTATTTCGAGGCTGCCGTTCAGGACCTTCAAACGTTCGAGAAGATGTGGCCGGGTCTTTGTTCCAAAGTGATAACGAGAAGGGTCCCCTTCGACGCTTTCGAAGAAGCCCTGACGCCCCGTCCCGGCATCGACGTCAAGTCAACAGTCTCGTTCCGCTAGTCCGTACGGGCTAGCCGAGGCTACTCGTTAGCCGACGCCCGTGGCCGGCGAGTCGTCTTGGGCTTGGCCGCCGCCTTGCGCTTCTTGGATGGTGCTTTGACGCCATCGTGCGGTGCGACGGCGGACGAAACCCCATGCCCGCTGGCGATAAGGTCGGCCACCAGACCTGTCCATCCGGTTTGATGAGTGGCGCCGATGCCCGCGCCGGTGTCGCCATGAAAATATTCATGGAACGGGATCATGTCGCGCCAGCCTGCGTCCTTCTGGAAGTATTCATTCGACCCCAGAACGGCTCGTCGGCCAGATGCGTCACGAGTGAAGATGCCAACGAGCCTGTTCGAGATGTCATCTGCGACTTGTTTGAGTGTGTACTGCTTGCCCGAGCCGGTTGGGTACTCGACTGTGAAATCGTCGCCGAGATAGTGGTAGAAGGTGCGGATCGATTCGATGAGCATGTAATTGACTGGCATCCAGATGGGTCCGCGCCAGTTGGAATTGCCACCGAACATGCCGCTTG
The DNA here is from genome assembly GCA_046262935.1 of Actinomycetota bacterium. Lineage (GTDB taxonomy): Bacteria > Actinomycetota > CADDZG01 > JAHWKV01 > JAHWKV01 > JBHELT01. Next base: position 45,173 of record JBHELT010000048.1, read on the forward strand.
ATGATTCTCCTGGTTCATAGCTGACGTCGGTGACGATCCCTCCGATGTCCATGTGCACCGGATTGTCGCCATGGCACTTGGAAAGTGCCCTTATGCCGTATGGCGACAGGAATTCGTCCTCATCGAGCATGGTTTGAAGGATCCTGCGGAGTTTCTGCGGGTCGACGATAGATAGCAAACGGTCATCGCCCCCACCGGTCATCTCGATATGCGGGATCGTCGAAAAAAGTTCAACTTTGTCATTGAGAAACCAAGCCTCGCGATCGACGAAGGCGGGGATCTTTTTCATGTCTTCGCCTTCTAAGACTCCAACTGCGAACAGAGTGATCAGGCCAACCATCGAACGGACCTTTAGAGCGATGCACTCTCCGCTATCGCGATGCAGCAGGTCATAGTAGAAGCCGTCTTCGTCGTCCCATAGTCCGTGTGTTAGACCCTGGCTGTTTATCCCTGCAGCGATGTAACAGAAATGTTCGAAGAACTTACTTGCGATGTCCTCGTACGACGGGTCCTTCTGAGCCAGAACGACGGCGATCTCCATGAGGTCCAGGGCGTACATCGCCATCCAGGACGTGCCGTCGGATTGTTCAAGGTGCGCCCCGTGAAGGACTGCAGAACGGTCGATCGGACCGATGTTGTCCAGACCCAGGAAACCACCCTCGAAGATGTTGTTGCCTTCTGCGTCTTTCTTATTTACCCACCACGTAAAGTTGAGCAGAAGTTTCTGAAAAACGCGCGCAAGGAACAAACGATCCTTGCTGCCATCCATGTGGAAGATCTTGAGGGCGGCCCAAGCATGCACTGGGGGGTTCACGTCACCGAAGTTCCATTCGTATGCAGGGATCTGGCCATTCGGGTGTAAGTACCACTCACGAAGCATCAAGATCAGTTGCCCCTTGGCGAACTCGGGGTCAACATGAGCAAGCGTCACGCAATGAAAGGCAAGGTCCCAGGCCGCGTACCAGGGGTATTCCCATTTGTCCGGCATCGAGATAACGTCGTAGTTGTCGAGGTGCTGCCAATGCGAATTGCGTCCGGCGAGCCGTTCGGGCGGCGGAGTGGGCCCCGTGGGATCGCCCTTGATCCATCGTTCGATGTCGTAGTGGTAGAACTGTTTGCTCCAGAGCATCCCGGCGAATGCCTGACGCATGACCATCGCTTCGTCTTCAGTGGCGTCATGCGGCGTGAGCTTGGCGTAGAACTCATCGGCTTCTGAGTGTCTGTCGGCGACCACCCTGTCGAAGGCATCTGATAGATCGGTTTCGGCGTCGGAGAGACGAAGCCGGATCTCTTCAGTCTCGCCTGGGCCGACCGTTAACGTGAAACGCATCGCGGCCTTCGTCCCCTTCATCTCGGGGTCCACGCTCGCTTTGCCGCCAACGATGTGGTCGGCGATCCCGTCTTTAGGGTATGGCGTTCGATTTTTGCCTTTCCAAAGTTTGGCGAAGTTGGTGTCGTTGTCGCAGAACAACAACTGCGGCTCCCCTTCGCCTGTGAGCCGGCGCGATCCAAGGCCATGGTGTTCCGCAAGGAGACCTCCGCCGTCGGCTGTTATCGATGGCTTCTGTCCGTCGTTCTGCCACGACCAGGTGTTGCGGAACCAAAGCGTTGGCACAACATCGATGGTCGCTGCCTCCGGCCCAGCGTTCTTCACATGCACAACGATGCAAAGGTCTTCGGGGCCGCCCTTAGCGAAGTCGGTGGTTATCTCCCAGTACTTGTTCTCGGCGAAGATGCCGGTGTCGACGAGTTCGTATTCAGGTTCGGCTTTGCTTCGAGTCGCGTTTGTCTTGATCAAGTCCGAGTAAGGGAAGGGTGCCTGGGGGTACATATACCGCCATCGCATCCAAGAATGCGTTGGGGTCGAGTCGAGGTACCACCAATACTCCTTTGGATCTTCTCCGTGGTTCCCCTCGGGGTTGGAAAGGCCAAAGATGCGCTCTTTGAGGATCGCGTCCTTGCCGTTCCAGAAGGAAAGGGCGAAGCATAAGATCTGATGATCATCCGAGATACCTGCCAAGCCGTCTTCGTTCCAGCGATATGTGCGCGATTGGGCATGGTCGTGAGGGAAGAATCGCCAGGCATCGCCGTCGGCGCTGTAGTCTTCACGCACCGTTCCCCAGGCGCGTTCGCTTAGATAGGGTCCCCACTTCCTCCAAGGGACACCATCGGCTGCTTCCCTAAGTCGTGCTCGCTCGGCTTCGGCCATCTGCTGGTGAGGTTACTTCAACAACGTGATCGAAGTCACTACTAGACCCTAAGACTTCGCTGGTGGCCTCTCGGCGCATACAATTCGCCAGTGATCGATGAGGTAGCGCAAGGTATCTACCGGCTCGGCTCCGTTTTCGGGGGCCGCCTGCTTTATGTGTACCTACTCAAAGGCGAGCATCACTGCGTCCTCATCGACTCCGGAGCGGTGGTCACCCCTGATGAAGCCATCATGCCCGCGTTGAAACGATTGGCTTGTGAACCCGACACTTTGATCGTCACACATTGCGACCTGGATCATCAGGGCGGCAACTACAAACTCAAGCTGGCCTTCCCGGAGATGACATTGGCCTGCGGCGCGGGTGACGAAGAACAGGTTTCTGATCCCAGGGTTCTCGTTGACCGACGCTATTCCGCCTGGGAGCAGGACCACGGGGTTGGGTTCCCAACCGAGGTCAAACCAAAGTTGGTCTATCTCGCAGGGTCGAATGCCGTCCAGGTTGACCGAACGTTCACCGGCGGAGAGAGGCTGCAGTTGTCGGATGACTGGACGATCGAGGTGCTGCATCTTCCTGGGCATTCGAAGGGGCATCTGGCGATCTACGACCCCCGTTCGAACAGTGCCATCACACAGGACGCGGTGCATGGCAATGATTATCCATACGCCGATGGCAGACCATGGGCCCTCATGCCGACCTATTACTACATCGATCCATATCTTGAAACGGTGGAGAGGCTACGCGGCATGGATGTCTCGACGCTGCACACAGCGCACTGGCCGGTTGCCGAAGGAGCCGCAGTGACGCAGAGGTTGGATGAAACTCGCGATTACACACTGAAGGCCGACAAGGTGGTCTTCGATCTTCTGGAATCTGGTCTGACAACCCTGAGCGAGATCATGGCCGAGGCTATGCCGAGACTTGGAAAATGGGATCCGTCGACATCGGGCGACTTCGGCTGCTCGATGCATGGGCATCTGCAACGTTTGGTCGACTCAGGGATCGCTTCGGTCAGCAGGCTTGAGGGCCTTTTGCGCTATGCCGTTGCCGGCGATTATTCCCCGCCAGCGTCATCTTGACCCCAAGGATCTCCCGCGGCAAGCCCCATCCGCGCGGTGTGACCGTCGTGCCCGAGGGGATCAATGTAGCGGTGTTCTCTAAACACGCCGAAGCGATCGAGTTCTGCCTCTTCGATCCTCAAGGGACCCAAAGTTGCGTTACATTGCCGGCGAAGACCGGTTTCGTTCACCACGGCTTTGTCCCCGGCATCTCGCCGGGGCAGCGGTATGGATTGCGCGCCCATGGACCATTCGATCCGTCGGCAGGTCATCGATTCGATGCCTCCAAGTTGTTGTTGGACCCTTACGCAAAGGCCATCGAGGGCCAGATCCGTTGGGGCCGATCGAACTTCAGTGTGAGCGCGAAAGGTGTGTCGGCCCCACACTCCTTATCCGGCGAGGGGGGCGAAGGGCATGTCCTCAATGGGCTCGATAGCCAGGCGGCCATGCCGAGGTGTGTTGTGGTGACCGATGACTTCGATTGGGAGGGCGATTCGCCGCCGGACGTGCCACTTAACGAGTCGCTCATCTATGAGGCTCATGTGAAGGGCCTCACCAAGATGCATCCCCAGATCGATACGAAGATCCGAGGAACCTATGCTGCTCTGGCGTCAGCGCCTATGCTCGAACACCTCAAGTCTTTGAATGTCACCGCAGTTGATCTATTACCGGTGCATCAACATCTTCACGATCACTTCCTTGTGAAGAGGGGGCTTAGAAACCATTGGGGTTATCAGACCATCGGATATTTCGCACCTCATAACGAGTATGCGATGAACCGAGATCCCCAAGGTTCGATCGACGAGTTCAAGTCGATGGTCAAACGCTTACATCGCGCAGGTATCGAGGTATGGCTCGACGTGGTCTACAACCACACTGCCGAAGGGAACGATGCCGGGCCAACCGTCTTTCTGAAGGGTTTGGACAACTCTACCTACTACCGGCTTCACGACGACAGGTCGCGGTACGTCAATCACACCGGGGTTGGTAACACGCTTGACCTTCGACAGCCCGATGTGCTCATGCTTGTGATGGATTCGCTTCGTTACTGGGTAACTGAGATGCACGTCGATGGATTCCGATTCGACCTTGCATTGACCCTAGGACGCGAGTCAGACGAATTCAGCCAAGGCGCGGCATTCTTCGATGCTGTGCATCAAGATCCGATCCTTTCGACGGTGAAACTGGTAGGGGAGCCTTGGGATCTTGGACCGGGCGGGTATCAGATCGGCAACCTGCCAACCCGTTGGTCGGAATGGAACGGCCGCTACCGTGACACGGTCAGAGATTTCTGGAATGGGCGCTCGAAGAGCATCGGAGAATTTGCTTCCCGCCTCGCCGGGAGCCCCGATCTTTACGAGCCGACTGGGAGAGACACGTCTGCAAGCATCAACTTCGTCACGGCTCACGACGGTTTCACTCTTGCCGACCTGGTCACCTATAACTCCAAGCACAACGAAGCCAATGGCCACAACAACACAGACGGCGAATCCAACAACAAGTCTTGGAATTGCGGGATCGAAGGTCCAACCGACGATCCAGTCATCACCGAATTGCGCGCGAAGCAGATGCGCAACTTTCTGTTCACCCTTTTCGTTTCTCAGGGCGTTCCCATGCTTGTGGCCGGAGACGAGATGGCCCGGAGTCAAAGCGGCAACAACAATGCTTACTGCCAGGACAACGAGATCTCATGGCTCGATTGGAGCTTGATCGAGAAGCAACATGACCTCCTGGCGTTCGCCAAGAAGTTGTCTAGCCTTAGGTCTACTCAGCCCGTGCTGCGCCGCCGCAACTTCTTTCGAAGTGCGCATTCGCCGGGGCCCCCTCAGATCGCTTGGTTCACACCGGACGGCCACGAGATGAATACCGCTGATTGGTCTTGGGAGTACGCCACTTCGATATCGGTTTGGTTGAATGGCGAGGCCATCGAGGACATCACATCGTCGGGCGAGCCTGTCGTTGGGGACACTCTGTGGCTCGCCTTCAACGCGTTCGGATCGGCTCTGACATTCACACTTCCCGAACGCAGGTGGGGGACCTCATGGGAGTCCGTGCTCTGCACAGATCCGAAGACATCGACCGGCGGGCGGCTGGCCGCCGCGGGAAAGGTGGAACTATCCGCACACTCAGCCTTCATGGCCTGGCGCGTCGAGTGAATCGTGTATGAGACGGCGACCTAACAAGTGGGGGGTCCACCGCGGTTACAAGGATAATCAGGGTCGCTGGCACCGCACCTCGGCATCAACCCTGGAGCGGATCACTTCATCTATCTCCAAGGGTGCTGACCAGCCTCCGACTCAAGCTCCTGTGATCGTAATCACAGCGACCGAGCGGAGACGATTGCAGGAAGGTGTTGTGATCCTCGAAGACGGCACCGAGTTCGATGCTCAAAGGTCTACGGCACATCTGCCGCTCGGCTACCACACTTTGCTTGGTTCGGGTGCTAACGCTGACACTCGTCTGATCGTTGCCCCCCCGATCTGCAGGTCTCCCGAGCCGGGCTCTTGGGGCTGGGTCCTTCAGTTGTATTCACTGGTTACGCCTCATGACTGGGGCATCGGCGACCTTAAGGGGTTGCAAGAGTTCGGCTCTTGGGCGAGCAGAAGTGGGGCCAGCATGGTGATGGTTAACCCCTTGTCGGCAACCCTGCCGACCGTTCCCAAGCAGTCGAGTCCTTACTATCCAAGCAGCCGCTGCTTCAACGACCCGTTGTACCTATCGATGGCCGACATCGAAACTTCATCCTCGGTAGCCCTCGACTCTTTGGCTCCACAGATCGAGAGAGCCAAGGGCGCTCGATACATCGATCGCGACAGTGTTTACCAAATGAAGATGCAAACGCTCTGGGACCTATTCGACGAAACTCGTATCGACACGAAGTTCTCCCGGTTCGAGCAGGAGCGCGGTGATCACCTGGAGAAGTTCGCAATGTTCCAAGCGATCTCAGAGTCGACCGGGTTGCCTTGGCGCCGATGGGATCCATCATTGCGGACTCCATCGGGCGCAGGACTACCGCGATTTGCAGCAGATAATTCCAAAAGGGTTCGATTCCATAAGTGGATCCAGTTCCTACTTGATGAGCAGGTGGCCAGAGCCAACGCCGCGTGTGGTGTTGTTCAGGATCTGGCGATAGGCGTCGATCCCGATGGGGCCGATGCATGGTACTGGCAAGACGCTTTCGCAACGAATGCAACCGTGGGAGCCCCGCCCGATGGATTCAATCAGGCGGGACAAGATTGGTCATTGCCACCATTGGATCCTTGGGCGCTGCGTTCATTGGGCTATGAACCGTTCATCCAAGCCATCAGGTTTTGTCTGCGGCACGGTACCGGTCTCAGGATCGATCACGTCATGGGGATGTTCAGGTTGTACTGGATACCCACCGGGATGGATCCGTCCCAAGGGGCTTACGTGTCATATCCGTACGAGGACCTGCTCAAGATAATCGCGCTGGAGAGTCATCGTGCATCTTCGTGGGTCGTCGGCGAAGATCTGGGGACGGTGGACAAGAAGTTCCAGAAGCATCTGGCCAAGATGGCCATCCTTTCTTACAGGTTGTTCATCTTCGATGGTGACGTGCCTCGCCGTTATCCGCTCCGCTCGATGGCCGCGGCCACCACCCACGATCTTCCGACCTTAGTCGGCCTTTGGGACGGCTCCGACATCGACGAGCAACTCGCGCTTGGTCTCGAACCGAACATGCCGGCGACGAACAAGATGATCGATCGTGTTTTCGGCGAGACCAAGCCTGCAGGCATAGGAGCAGAGCAGGCCGTCACCGAGGTCTATCAGAAACTGGCGGCCAAAGAGTCTCTGGTCGTCGCCGTCACGATGGAAGACGCACTGAAGGTTTCGACCAGGCCGAATATGCCGGGGACCGTCGATGAGCGGCCCAACTGGCGGATCCGCCTACCCCTCGAACTCAACGAGATCACCTCGGATCGATACGTCAACTCGCTCGCAACGGCGGTGAATGATGCAAGGGCGAAACGCCGAAGTTCGAGATAACTCGCGGCGCTTCAGCAGCGCGACCTTAAAGCGACGTCTGTTGTAAGCAGCTCTTGCGAGTATGGGACTCTAGCGGTTCGCCAGAAGTTGCGAACCGTAACGCCAGCACCGTCGATGACGGCTGACACCATGAGCGCGCGAACCACGACCGCTGCCAGTATCGCGGATCCAATAAAGAAGGCGATTAGGGGGCCATCACCGAAAACCGCAGGGACAACTCCTCCGTAGAAAAGCGCAGGAGTAGCCACGGTTATCAATGCCCCACCTAATGAGGATCTGACTTTGTAGCTATCAGATGCCACGAGAGCCCCTTGTCCGTATAACCGACCTAGACGTTGGAGGGTTGCTACCCGGATCCATCGACAGGACGAACAGCCATCAGATCGGCGTCCGACACCTTTCTAACGTCTTGAGACTGGACAGTGACGACCACTTGCGTTCTTCCAGAGGCTCGGACGAACTCAACTTCAAGGCCATCTGATGGGTACAGCTCGACGACAGCCCCGAGGTCACCTTTCTTGAGCCCGTGCTCGGGCAAGTCGCGAACCAGAACGACTGATTCCAGAAGATCGTAGGTCATGGCTTACCGAAGTCGGTCGGTTCCAGCGCCGTGTGAGCTTGCTCATGAACTCTGTTCACGAGCCGTCTCTGCCAACGATCTGCACAGAGAAGTCGCCATTCCTGACGGTGCAAGAGCCTTTTCCCGTGATCTCATACCCGACTGGATACCGGCCAGTTCCATTTTGTGACCAGTTGGATATATGTCCAAAGGAACACCCTGAGATGTCGAGCGCGGTCAAAGGGTGACGCCGTTCATCGAGAAAGAACCCAAATCGCTCGGTTCCCCCAAAAGTGAAGGTCTTTCCTTGGTCGGATTCGTCGATGTACAGGTTGATCTCGTACGCACTGAGTGGGTAGCCGCTCGAAGCTCGAGGTGGGGTTTCGGTCGCCGGGTTCGTCACGTTTCCGTTACTAGTGGAGTCTTGAGTTTGTCCTTTGGATGCGCAGGAGGACATCCCCACGGTCAAGGCGAATAAAAGAACGGCAATGACATAAGCTCGAAAACCTTTCATTCCATCCTCGCTAGTCAATCTTACGGCTAGGCCAGTCGCCCGCCGAAAGTCGGCGGCAAACTCTTGTTTAGGTGGCAACCAAGATCTCGTGGTGTCTCTATTTGCTGGGTTCGTCAAGAGTCTCCGCGAGCAGATCCGGCAGCCAGTCAGGCAAGAATCTGTCGCCAGTCTGCCTCATCTCATCAATTGTCCACCGGGTCTGCCCCCACTTCAGTTGACTCGTTGCTATTCCCCCGGTTTGAAGGAGTTTCATTATTGGATTCCTGTGGCACCCGAACAAGGAGCACAGGATGGGACGAAGAGGGCATCCACCGGAGTTCAGACGCAAGGTCATTGACCTTCTAGAAGCCGGCCGTAAAGTCGCGGACATCGCGCGTGATCTTGAGATCAGCGAACAAACGATCTACACGTGGCGACATCAACACCAGATCGACCGAGGAATCGAGCCTGGTCTGTCGACCGGCGAGCGCGCCGAACTCATGGCAGCGCGTCGTCGCATCGCACAGCTCGAGACAGAACTGAAGATCGCCAAAAGAGCTACGGAGTTGCTAAGGGATGTGAAGCCCCCAAAAGTGCGATTCGCGGCCATCCAGACGATGGCCGCAGAAGGTCTACCGATCAAGATCGCCTGTCGGATCCTTGATGTCTCTCATGCTGGCTTCTATGCATGGAGATCCCGCGCACCTTCTGAGCG
>JBHELT010000049.1:0-36197 GCA_046262935.1 Actinomycetota bacterium
GGTGGAGACTGGAGTTGTTGCAGAAGTCGTGGAAGGACTTCGGTCGCAGGTTCCTCCGGAAGCGCGATCCTGCTGACGATGATCGCCGAGCCAGCCGGGTCATCAAGCGCTAACTCGACCCTGTTGGCGCCGAAGATGCCCTCGCGCGCGGAAACCCTTTCCCATCGGGCGGGATACGACAGTGAGTAGACATTGTCGGGTGGACTGAAGAGTTTTCCGGGGCCTAAGATCATCTGGGCCGCAACACATATGACCACCAAATTCCATGCGGCGTGGGCTCCCATCGTGTACCAAAGGGTCTTGGTCTTCCTCTTATAACCAAGGGTGAAAGCCAGGACCAGGAGCGGCGGGATGAAAATGGCTCCGTGCGCGGCGACGAACAGCAGCGACGAAACGGTGATGGCCGCCGCTCGGCCTCGGTGCAGGAATCTTTCGTAGATCATCCCGCGGTAATAGATCTCTTCGATGACCGGAGCACCGAAAACAACAACCACGCCGGCGAGCAGCAATCCGGCCCCCGACGTGCGACCTATGAGAACTCTCATCAATCGATCGAACCTGAGGTTGCCGGCGTTGATCAGGGTTGAGATAGGAAGGTATGCACCTATCAGCAAGAGTCCGAGGCCAGCGCCGCGTAGCAGGTCGTTAAAGGCGACATCTCCAAAGCGGATCCCGAGGCTTGCCCAATCTCCGCCTTGAACTCGCTTCACCATCACCACCGCCGCTATGGCGGCGAGGATGTAGCCGACGGTTTGGAATACGAGCGTGATGTCGATCCCGCTTGTCGCTCCCAGATGTGAAGTCACGACTGCCCCGAGGACGATTGGCGCGAGCCACGCGAGCAGGCCAAAGATGAAAAGGTGGTGCCACCGCCACCTGATGGTAGTCGGCGGCTCTTCGGTGAAAAGGCCGTCATCGACCTGCGCCGCGAAGGGTTGCCACGAGGCCTCCGGTTGTGGATCCGTCGCGGTACTAGCGCGCCATGGCCCGCCGGTACCTAGGGCTTCGGGGGGTCCTTCCCGGATAACCGATGGCGTTGGATCTTGGCGGTCGTCGGGTTGCGGCAAGGAGGAGTAGCACTGTCCGCAGAAGCTCATATCAACTTTGTTGAAAGCCCCGCACTTGGGGCAAACCACGCGTTCGTCCACGGACTCTGTATCGGCCTGCCGGGTCGTGCCATTGACTTCAGGGGTTTCGCAGCTTCTAGCGCGAGAGGGTCATAACGGGACGGGAGCTGCTACACCCCCGAACCCCCCGATCGACCTCGGGGGGTAGACTGAAGTTGGTCGCGCTAGGTGGGGAGTTGGCGGTTCCCTGTAACTCCACATCCGCCTCACGGGAGACTGAATCCCCACCTGCGGCTCAGTACTTTCGGGGTCAAGCCCCCGATAAGCGGTGTTGACGGTTGGGTCCCGCGCGAGTTGGCCCCGCGAACCAGGTCAGGTCCGGAAGGAAGCAGCCTTAAGCGTCAGGCGATTGCGCCGCGGGGACACCTGACCCGAGCTGGCTGTCGGTGAAGGCGCCCGGAGTGCTCAGTCAAAGGTGGGTGCGCGGCCACTTTCATCGTCGAGTTATACGCGCTGTCAGGTAGCGGTCAGCAAAGGGGAATAAATATGAGCCATGACAAAGCCACCAATAAAGTTCAGTTCGATGAGATCGACGTAAAGCGCATCAATGTGATCGGACCAGATGGTGGACTTCGAATGGTTATTACCAACGAAGACCGACTTCCCGATCCAGTCGTTGATGGGCAGACCTTAAAAAGGCAAGGTTCCCCAAAATGGCCAGCCATCATCTTCTATAACCAGCGAGGAGACGAATGCGGAGGGCTACTCTTCTATGGCGGCGAAGAGACTGACGAAAGCCCGACAGCTGGTGCCGCTTTGTTATTCGACCAATATCGCAGCGATCAAATCCTTGGGCTCTCGTATGGAGAATCGAAGGGGGAAAGGTCGTATGGGTTGACCATATGGCAGAGAGGGAACCGACCGCTCAGCGAATTCAATGAACGCAGAGCCAAGATCGACCGGATGGAAGATCCGGCCGAACGCTCGAATGCTTTCGAGAGTCTTTGGGAAGACTTCCCCGTCGCTCAGCGTCTCTTTGTTGGCAAGAACGACGAGGGAGAGGCCATTGTCGCACTGGCAGACACAAAGGGAAAGCCTCGAATTCGAATGCTAGTTGGCAATGACGACACGCCGCGAATCGAATTCTTAGACAGTGAGGGTGCAGTGACCTACAGCCTTCCTCCGGGGACGTGATGGGATATTGGCCGCTTACGGGTTTTGGCGTATAAAAACGGGCGGTTCGCACAGGCGCCCTCCTTCTTCCGGCGCTGCTGAAACCGAGATCCGATGAGCCTTCCCAAAGAGCCACTACCGTACGGCTTTAAGTAGTCGTCTCGGAACGCTTCCTCAATCGGGCTAGTGTTTCTTGCGAAACTTCATCGGCCGGTTCCAATGGTTCGTGACGCTCCGCCATGCGACCTGGAAGCAGCATGCCCGACCCGGCCGCGACGGCAACCCGTTTGCCTGCTGTGTTCATGATCTCGCCATTTACCACCACAAAAGTTTTTCCGCGATGGGTGATCGACGCGTTCACGATCAAGTCGGAACCGTCGGGTACAGCGGGACGCAGGAAATGGATCTTCATATCGAGCAGTGCGTAACCGTCACCGGGAGCCGCTGCTAGCGAAACCGCGCCCGTCAACCCAACGTCCATGACCCACGCAAGGGCGCCGCCGTAGAGCATCCCCGTTGGACTCGACATCCAAGGGCTCGCGGGCATGACCCACGTGCAAGATGAATCCGATGCAAACCTTGGAGCTATACCAGTCAGGTAGTAGCTCGGCGGCATTGGAAGTTCGCCAGCGATGAAGGCCCGCATCGCGTCTACGCCGCTGTATCTGGCAAGTGTGGCCGTGTCGATAGTTTCGCCCACCACTGGCCGCAGGTATGGATCTGGCGTATCGAACACCTCCGGTTCAAACGGCTCAGGGATGTGGTCCATCTCTTCTACCGGATATGTGATCAGGAAACAGCGCGAGCTTCCGTGCGCAAGCATCCGTCCCTGGGAATCTCGGATCGAAACCTCCGAAAGCCCAAGCGACCTGCCCGCGTGCACCAAACGCGCGTCGCCAAAAAGCTCTCCCGAACCCGGACCTGCCGGTCGCAGGTAGTTCATCGACAACTCTGAAGTTGTTGCTACAACCTTAGGCGGAAGGGCAGTGATGATCGCACCTCCCAGCGGCGCATCTGCCAAGAACGCGAGCACGCCACCAAGGAATACTCCAACCGGCGACTGCAGCCATCCTGTCGCTGGCATCGTGAAACCGCTGGTCCCTTCGCCGGACGAGGTCGGTCGAAGCCCGGTCAGGTGATGTATGGGAGGCGGCCGGAATCGCCCTTCGACCGAGTACTGCATCCTCTTAGCACCGGACAGTCCAAGGCCGCGCGGGTCTCCAGGACCACCGCGTACCGGTTCCCGCCAGATGGGCGGTGCAGACTTTAGGGCGGGCTCATCCATGAGCCTTCGAGCATAAGTGAAACGGCCGTCAAGTTAGGGAAGTGCCGTCGGCAGGGCGCGGTATGCTCAACACACCTATGCCCCACGTCTCTTTGTACCGAAAATACCGATCCCAGCGCTTCGCCGATGTGGTCGGTCAAAATCACGTCACCAAGACGCTCGAGAACGCGGCCGCCGAAGACAGGATCGCCCACGCATATCTGTTCAGCGGCCCCCGTGGAACGGGCAAGACTTCGACGGCTCGCATCCTCGCGAAGGCACTCAACTGCGAAAAGGGGGGCCGCGAGCCCTGCAATGAGTGTCCGAGCTGCCTTGCGATAACCGAGGGCAATTCGCTCGACGTCGTAGAGATCGACGCGGCCTCACATGGCTCGGTCGAGGATGCGAGAGACATCAAACAAAGGGTCACCACCGCACCGGTCGCAGCGAAGTGGAAAGTGTTCATCATCGACGAATGCCACATGCTCTCTCCGGCCGCGAACAACGCGTTATTGAAAGTCTTGGAAGAGCCACCGGCCCACGTGGTATTCGTTTTCGCAACCACCGAATCACACAAGGTTCTTCAAACCCTTCTGGACCGGTGTCAGAGGTACGAATTCCGTGCGATCGCTGTCGCCGACGTCGCAGAGCGCCTGGCGTATGTCTGCGAGGCAGAAGGATTCGCAATCGATGAAGACGCGCTCAACCTGATAGCGGCGCGCGCTGGTGGTTCGTTGCGCGATGCGCTTAGTTTGCTGGATCAGCTGACGGCTTATGCCGGGTCGAAGGTTACGGTCGAAGACGTTTCGCATCTAATGGGCTCGCTCCCCGATGAGATCTTCTTCGAGGTCATCGACATCATCGCCGGGCGCGATATCGGACAAACATTCCTCTTCGCCGATCGATTGGTGCGTTCGGGTGCTGACCTTCGCGAATTCGTAAGGGCCCTTGTCGACCACCTGCGTTCGATCTTCCTGGTTCTCAACGCAACCGCACCTCACGAAGTCCTCGACGTAACCGACGAGTTTCTCGAACGCATCCGAGCAGAGGCGAACCGCTTCGACTCGGCCGAAGTGCTTCGGCTGATCGATCTTGCCAACGAGGTCCAACTCCAACTTCGACAAGCATCAGAGGGAAGGTTGGCCCTCGAGGTTGGTCTAGCAAAGATGACGCGCCCCGATCTTCATGCAACACCGGCGAACCTTCTTGCGCGGCTCGAACGCCTCGAACGCGTCGCCGGATTGGACCCGGTCGATGCCGAGGAGGTAGCGGTATCGCGGAGCAAGCCCGCAGCAGCCATGAGGGCCAGTGTTTCTGCAACTTCCGCTCAGCGCCCTGTCGATCGTCAGGCGACTGAAGCGCAAAGTTCCGCAAAGAGCGAAAGCCCGCCATCAGCCCAACCGGCGAAACCCGAGCCAAAGATCCAAGCGGCAACCCAACAGCAGTCTTCACCTCTCGCGAACGCTGAGGCGGCAGACGTCGTGATCGTCGATGTCGAAGAGGCTCTTCCTCATGTTGCTGGCGAGGTGACGATAGATCACATCAAGCGGGCCTGGCCGTTGGTGCTCGAGAAGGTGAAGCGTCGCAAGATCTCATTCGGCGCGATGCTGCTTCCCGCGGAACCGGTTGCTTATAAGGGCAACGAGTTGGTCCTCGCGTTCGGGCCCAAGTCGAACTTCCATAAGGACAACGTTTCCAAACCTGAGCAGCAGGTGTTCCTTGTCGAGGCCCTCGATGAAGCTTTCGGGATCAAACCCAAGATCAGGTGCGTGACCGGGGCGGATACCTCGGCCCCCCCGCCTAAATCGCAGATCCCGGCTTCGACCCAGCTGAGCGAAGAGATCAAAGGCTCAACCGACGCAGACCCATCTGTTGCCGAGCCAGCAGCCAAAGGCTCCGAGGCGGTCGATCTGATAATCGAGGCCTTCGGGGCCGAAGTAGTAGACGAGTGAACCGAGGGATCCTATGGACATGAACAAGATGATGAAACAAGTGGCAAAGATGCAAGCCGAACTGGCTAAGGCTCAAGACGAACTGGCAACTGTCGAAGTCGAAGGTAAAGCTGGCAACGGTTTGGTAGTGGTGAAGATCACCGGGAATGGATCGTTCACTGAGGTTTCGATCAAGCCCGACGCCATCGACCCAGACGACGTGAGCCTGCTAGAAGACCTCGTACTCGCCGCCATCAACGATGCCGTGGCCGTTCAACAAGAACTGACACAGCAGCGGCTAGGCGGTCTCACCGGGGGCCTTGGCATCCCCGGGATGGGATAGATGTTCGCCGGTCCCGTTCAGGACCTTGTCGATGAACTGTCTCGATTGCCGGGGATAGGTTCCAAGACCGCTCAAAGGCTGGCGTTTCACCTTCTCAAGACCGAAGACGCCGATGCAAGAAGGCTCGCATCTGCCATCGTGAAGATGAAAGATTCTGTTCACTTCTGCGCCCGCTGTTTCAATTTCGCGACGGCGGACGTGTGCGAGTTCTGTTCCGATCAAAGGCGCGACGCTAAGACGGTATGTGTTGTCGAAGAAGCTCCCGATATCGTTTCGGTCGAGAAAACAGGCAGTTTCAGAGGTCTTTACCATGTGTTAGGTGGCGCCATCTCACCGATCGACGGTATCGGACCCGATGATCTCAACATCACTTCACTGCTGAAGCGTATCCCGGCAGAGGGGATCGAAGAGGTGATCGTCGCAACCAACCCCAACACTGAAGGTGAAGCAACCGCGATGTATCTTGGCCGCCTTATCTCTCCTTTGGGAATAACTGTCACGCGGATCGCGAGCGGATTACCCGTTGGCGGGGACCTTGAATACTCCGACGAAGTAACGCTCGGGCGCGCGCTAGAAGGCCGGCGCGAGTTGGGGAAGTGATCGATTGGCGATAGTAGTTCAGAAATACGGTGGGACCTCGGTCGGCTCGGCGGAGCGCATCGAGGCCGTTGCCAGGCGCGTCGCAGCAACCGCCGACGCCGGCAATAGTGTGGTGGTCGTCGTATCGGCTATGGGAGACACAACCGACGATCTGATGACACTCGCTCAGAAGATCGCACCTATCCCGCCAGCGCGTGAACTCGACATGCTGCTTTCGGCGGGGGAGCGCATCTCGATGGCTCTGCTTTCGATGGCGCTCATCCAGTCCGGCCACGACGCCATCAGTTTCACCGGTTCGCAGGCGGGCATAGTCACGGACACATCACATACCAGAGCCCGCATCGTTGACGTTCGGGCCAAACGGATCACCGAAGCTCTCGAAGAGGGCAAGATCGTGATCGTTGCAGGGTTTCAGGGCGTGTCTACCACGTTCGACGTCACGACCTTGGGAAGGGGCGGTTCCGATACAACGGCAGTTGCCCTGGCGGCAGCGTTGGGAGCAGAGGTATGCGAGATCTATACCGATGTCGACGGTGTTTATACGGCCGATCCGCGAATCGTGCCGGAGGCGAGGAAGCTGCACGTCGTCACGTTCGAGGAGATGCTCGAGATGGCCGCGTCGGGGGCCAAGGTTCTGCAACTAAGGTCAGTCGAATATGCCCGCAACTACGGCGTGGTCATCCATTGCCGGTCGTCGTTCTCGGATGAGCAGGGAACATTTGTGAAGGGGGAAGATGAACGCATGGAGAAAGCTCTGATCTCTGGTGTTACTCATGACACGTCTGAAGCCATGATCCGGATAAAGCGGGTGCCAGACAAGCCCGGGATCGCTGCGCGCATCTTCAGTGACCTTGCCTCGGAGCAGATCAATGTTGACATGATCGTGCAGAACACGTCCGAAGACGGTTCGACCACTGACCTTTCATTCACGATGCCCAAAGACGATCTGGCGCGTTCTGAAGCGGTGATTCAAAGGATCACCAACGACATCGCCGCGGCCGGCTACTCTGCAGATTCCGACATCGGGAAAGTCTCATTGATAGGCGCCGGCATGAAGTCACATCCTGGTGTCGCCGCGCAGATGTTCCGAGCCTTGGCTGACGAAGCGATAAACATCGAGATCATCTCAACATCGTCGATCCGCATCTCCTGCGTGGTGCGCGCGAAAGATGTCGAGCGCGCGGTTAGGACCATCCATTCGAGTTTCGACCTGCCCCAAAGCGCGGTGCAGCGCGAGGAGCACGTTTAGCCGGCGATCGCTTTACGCAATCTCCATGTAGCGATAGGCAGCAAGACAACTGCGAAGCCTGCAAGAACAGTGAGTTGTGTCCAGATATTGGCGAACGTCGCGTGTTCGGCGATCAGTTTGATCCAGGCATCCATGGCCCACGCGTGAGGAAAGATGTGACCGATGGTCTTCATGGTTGGGCCCACGATCTCGAGCGGCCACATGCATCCGCCCAGCATCCCAAGACCGATGCCGATGGGGACCCCGATCGATGCGGCTTGCTCTGGGGTTCTAAAGAGTGTCCCCACGAGCATCGCGGCAGATGCGCCGACGAGGGCGAACAGTACGATCAACGTGGCCGCCGCCGCCGGTTGACCCCAGTTGACCCCGAAAACGACCGCCCCAACCGTGAAGATGATGAGTCCTTGGGTCAGCGCGATCGCGAAACGTCCAAGTGCTTCTCCGAGCAAGATCTGACCGGTCGAAGTGGGCGTACCGAGCATCCGACGCGAGATCCCCAGTCGTCGGCTCTCTATCAGCATGCCTGCAGCGGCGAGCGAATTGAGGAATACAAATAGCACGAGGTTGCTTGGAGCGGTGTAACCGAACCCGGTTGGGAATGACCCGATCCTGCTTCCTATAACTTCAGGATCGACTCTCACCTGCGATCTGTCGCTCGCCGCTAGGGTTCGCGCTCTCGATATCGCTGTGTTGAAGTCTTGTCCCGAAGTGGAAACCGCGAACAGTGCGGCCTGCACAACTTTGCCTTGTTCTGTGACCAACGAGTTCACGGTTTCGCGTGCGATGGTTTGGGTGGTTCTAACCGGATCGGTCACGAACGTGATCGATGCCTGTTCGCCGTTTCGAAGCTTCGTATCGTAATCGGCAGGGATGACGATGCCAGACGTCTCGTTCTGGCGTCTGATCGCTTTGCGCATCGAATCGATGTCTTCGAATCGCGTAACCTTGAATGAATCGATGGCTTCGAGTTTCGTAACGATCTCGGTCGCAAGAGGACCGTGTCCTTGTTGCAACAAGCCTATCTGAACGCGCTGAGACTGCCCAAAGATCGCGACGCCGATCAGCAAGATGATGACCACAGGCGCAACCAATATGAAGAAAAGACCAACACGATCACGGAAGATCCTGCGCAGGTTCACCGCTGCTATGGACAGGACTTTCATCGGACGACCAACCTCCTTGCTCTCACCAAAGCGATCGAGCCCGCGACAGTTCCGAACGCCAAGATCGCGAGCAGGGCTGGGACGATGGTTCGTATGCCGCCACCGTCCGCTGAAAGATCGGAGAACGCTTTCAGCGCCCAACCATTAGGGGTTAGCAAACTGAGCTTGCGTATCAAAAGCGGCGCTTGACTGATCGGGATGAAGTTCCCGCCCAGCAATGTAAGAGCCATGATCACGATGCTCGAAAGACCCTCGGCTTGCTGATCGCTCTTCGCAAGCGTGATGACCATCGCGGTCAGAGCCATCGCGGCGAACACCATCGATGTGCAAAGGGCCGCCACCGATAGTGGATCACCCCAATCGGCGCCGAAGAGCAAAGTTGTAGCAGCGTACATAACAGCGAGACTGAGTAGACCAAGAACGAAGGAGGCGACGACCTTGCCAATGATTATCGTTCGCGGTTTTATCGGGGAAACTACAAGCCGTGCCAGTGTTCCTTCGTTCTTCTCTGTGAGCATGCTGCGAGCGCCCATCTGCACTGTGAAGAACAAGAAGAACAACGACATCGAAGGGCCGAAGTAACTGGCAGGCTTCAAATCTTTGTGGGCGATCCTGCCATCGATCAGCGAAGCCGGGATACGCAACTTGGTGACGTCGGCGATGCGCTGTTGGAACTCCTGCGGGCTCCGCGGCGCACCAAGTACCACCGATGTCGCGATAGAAAGTCGACTCGCGTTGATCTGGTCTGTGAATGTCTTAGCAACGGCGTTCGCGATGGTTCCCGAGATCGAGCGTGTCGGGTTGGTAACCAACCTTACCGACGAAGAAGCTCCACCTGCGATAGCGTCGGAAAAACCTATGGGGACGATGAACCCCGCGCTGATCCAGCCTTTGCGCATAGCCGCCCTCAGCGCGCCCGGGTCTTTGAACACGTTAACCTTGACGACCTTCTTCAGTTGCGGGCCTTGCAGTCCCTGTACGAATGCCTTCGATATCGTTCCTTGATCGCCGTCCGATACTCCCCAGTTGGTTCTGAACTGCGGCCCTCCGGCACTCCCACCGAAGGCGAAGCTGATGATAGAGGCGAGAACAAGGGGCGCTACGAACGCCTGGATGATCGCCGAGCGATCGCGCAGTCTTAGGCGAAGATCTTTGCCTGCGATGAGCAGTGCTGGCTTCATCTGGCCCCCTAGTCCCTCAGTGCTTTGCCGGTTAGGTGAAGGAAGACCGCTTCGAGGTCTGGCTCGATAACGTCAACCGTTGAGATGCTCACGCCGGTACGCTCGGCCGCCGCGAAGATCTGCGGCAAGAGCAACCTTCCATCGGCCGCGATCAGATGTACTTCTTGGGCCACCGTTGCTTCGGCAACCTGCTCCATGGCCTTGCATTCTCTTGCGAGGGCGTCAAGATCGCCTGTCGCTGCGATCTTGATCCTGTCTTTCTGTCCGATCGAATGAACCAGCTCGCGTCGTGTACCCTCGGCGATCAGTTTGCCTTCGTCGATGATCCCTACGCGGTGGCAAAGTCGTTCGACCTCTTCCATGTAATGCGATGTGTAAAGCACCGACATCCCCTGCTGGTTCAAGGCTTCGACGTTCTCTAAGATCGCGTTGCGGCTCTGTGGATCAACACCGACAGTCGGTTCGTCGAGTATCAGCAGTTTCGGCTTATGAAGCAGGCCTGCGGCGATGTTGAGTCTGCGCTTCATCCCTCCCGAGTACTCCGAAACCCGATCAGATGCGCGCTCGCTAAGCCCAACTATCTCAAGGGTCTGCGAGACAGCGTTACTCAGATCCTTGCCACTCAGTCCGTAAAGACGTCCCCAGAATCGGAGATTCTCTTTGCCGCTGAGGTCGGGATATAGAGCGATGTCCTGAGGCACGTAACCGATGGCCTTCTTGCTCTGCGCTGATGTGGTGTCGAGTGTGTTTCCTGCAACCGTGACCTGGCCACCGTCTCTTCGAAGCAATCCACAGATCATCGAGATGGTTGTTGTCTTTCCCGCACCGTTAGGGCCGAGCAGTCCGTACGACTCGCCCTTGCCGATAGTGAAACCAACCCCATCGACGACCTTGCGACCGTCGTAAGACTTCTCGAGAGCGCTGCATTCAAGTATCGATTCGCTCACTTGCCTTCCCCCTGTTCCTCGGGCATCGACCGTATCCGTTCCAAGACTTCCTCTGTCCATCGGACATTCGCTTCGAGGTGACGCACGCCGAAGAGTCCTGCGGATGAGGGAAAGAAAGACTCGGTGTTGTCGATGCCGTTGTCGACGTAGGGCCGGATCTCTTCGAGCGCTTTCTGCGATCGGGCTGCATAGTTCTCGAGCATCTCGATCAAAACGCGCTTTGGCATGCGTTGAGCGAAGAAGTACTTCACCAAGAAACTCACCCTGAATCGGTCTTGCGCGAACCCCGGATCGCCGAGCCACCCGTCGAGAACCGCGGTCCCTTCGGTAGTGAGTGCATACATCCGCTTGTCGGGGAGGCGTTCCTGCTTTACGTCGCTCGAACTCACATAACCGAGTTCTTCGAGACGGGCCAACTCGCCGTACACCTGACTCTTTGCGATCGGCCAGAAATGAGCGATGGAATTCTCGACGAGCCCGGCGAGGTCATATCCGCTCATAGAGGAGAAAGAGAGCAAGCCGAGAACCGCGAACGAGGTGGTTGGCAGCTCAGACATCCGGGAAACATAGCATTCCAACTAGAACTAGGTCAAGTTGAAATAGGGAAAGATAAACTACTCCAAATTGGAAGTCGCCTTGTGGAGGGTCTCTTTATACTTAAAGGATGAAGAGGCTGGGCAGGGACCCGCGGGTGGCTGTGGTCGGGGCAACTGGAGCAGTCGGCGGCGTCATGTTGGGCCTGCTGGCGGAGCGCTCATTCCCAGCCGCTGAGGTCGTCGCAGTCGCTTCGCCCCGCTCGGCTGGGCGTGTCTTGGAAGCCGGGGGCCGCCGCCTGACGGTGGTCGCCCTGCAAGAGTCTGTGTTCGAAGGCGTTGACCTGGTGATCATGGACACCCCAGATGAGGTAGCCGCCAAATGGGCCCCCATAGCCACCAAACATGGAGCGGTAGTAGTTGATAACTCGGCCGCTTGGAGGATGGAGCCCGAAGTGCCTTTGGTGGTGCCCGAGATCAACCCCGGTGAGGCTCAGGCCCACAAGGGGATCATCGCTTCGCCCAACTGCACAACCATCGACGTGGTTGTTCCCCTGTGGGCACTGCATAAGCGGTTCGGGCTCAACAGTGCGATCGTTTCTTCTTATCAGGCGGTATCTGGTGCCGGTCAGGCGGGCGTTGACGAGCTTCGTGAGCAGGCAGCCAAACTGTACGACCACATCGATGAACTGAGCGCTGGCGATATCGAAGGTCTTGCACCGAAGCCCTCGGTCTTCCCAACCACCGTCGCTTTCAATGTGATCCCGATCGTAGGTTCATTGCGCGAAGAGGGTTACACAGGTGAGGAATGGAAATTGCTTCATGAGTCGCGAAAGATCATGGGTCTGCCCGACCTCGATGTATCGGGTACCTGTGTGCGGGTCCCAACGGTCACAGGTCACGGGGCATCGGTGCTTGCTCGGTTCGAAAGCGAAGTGACCGTCGAGAACGCGCTGGATGTATTAAGAACCGCTAAGGGCGTTGAACTGGTCGATGTCCCAACGCCACTGGGGGCCGCCGGAGGAGACGGATGCTTGGTTGGACGAGTGCGTCGACATCAAACCGACGAGCGTGCACTCTGGTTCTTTTCTGCTTCGGATAATTTGCGCAAGGGGGCCGCGCTCAACGCCATCCAGATCGCCGAACTTCTGTTCACTAAGTAAAAGGAAAACATTCGCGCGCGAGGCACATCCGGTGCTTGACACGACTTCATGATGCGGCAAGTATGCCCGGGTGCCAGTTCTTAGAAAGAAACTGGCGTTGCTCGTGGCGGGCATCCTTAGCATCAGCGTTCTTATTCCCTTAAGTCCTGCCGCCGGTCTGACGACCGAATCGCAGCGCCTATTGAGTTTGCTCAACTCTGCCCGCACCCAAGCGGGTTTGCCCGCGTTGCAATTGGATGGCGCTATCACTTCCATCGCGCAAGGGCATGCAGAGCGCATGGCATCGTCTGCGCGTCTTTATCACAACCCTTCTTATCCGAATGGCGCCTGCCCTTGCGATTCATGGGGAGAAAACGTCGGAACGGGCCCTACCGTCGACGACATACACCGTGGGTTCATGTCTAGCTCTACTCATCGAAACAACATCCTGAATCGTTCTTACAACCTGGTCGGCATCGGTGTTGCGCATTGGTCGCAAGGGATCATGGCTGTTGAAGACTTTGTGGGTCGCGGTGGTGTCGCCACATCCGTCACAAGAGTTGTGACTGCGAAGACTCTGCGAACCGCGGCGCGCTCTCACGCAGCATCGCCGCCTCCCGTCGCCGAGGCCCCCGCGCCGCCACCGCCACCTCCTGCTCCTACTGCCAGTTATCAAGAGGTTGGTCACTATGCGCGGATGGCAAGATGGGAGCGCTCTTCTACCTCTTCGTACGATCCCCCTGCGGCGCTGCCGAGGGCCTAAGGGTCGTTGGGGGCCCCGCACCAGTTACACTGAGGCGGATTTCGGGGTGTAGCGCAGCTTGGTAGCGTGCTTCGTTCGGGACGAAGAGGTCGTCGGTTCAAATCCGGCCACCCCGACCACGCGATTGGGTGCCGCCGACTGCATTTCGTGAGGCGCTAAAACCGCAGGAGGACATTTTGGAATTCTCTGAAGTGGTTCGGCGCAGGCGTATGCATCGCAACTACCAGCAAGAGCCGGTTAGCCAAGAGCAGATCGATCGCATCATGAAGGCCGCGCTCAAGGCTCCGAGTGCAGGCTTTAGCCAAGGTCAGTCGTTCGTCGTCGTGACCGATGCTGCAAAGCGCTCGCGCATCGCCGCGATCGCGGGCGAAGATGAATACGCGGCTCAGGGATTCGATAGATGGATCTCACGCGCGCCTGTGTTGGTGGTGTGCTGTACAAGCGAGAAGGTCTATCGAGATCGCTATTCACAGCCCGACAAGCTACAGCCCGATGGGACCGTGATCGAGTGGCCAGTGCCTTATTGGTTCGTTGACGCGGGGTGTTCGATGATGCTGCTGCTGCTTGCCGTCGTCGATGAGGGACTCGCCGGCGGATTCCTCGGTCTCGATGCGCAGGGCTATGACAGACTTCGTCCGCTCTTATCGATCCCCGAGCACGTAACACCGATCGGTATCGTCACGATCGGGCACCCGGCCCCCGATCGGCGGTCGGGTTCTTTGAAGCGTGGATGGCGTCCCGAAGCCGACGTAGTTCACCGAGAGTCTTGGTGAGGGCGTTCAACCAGATTCAGCACCGACGCTTCGGGGCGGTTCAGGAAACGAAATGGGGCGAACTTCCCAGTTCCGAGCCCCGGCGTTACGAACAGCCAGGTTCCGTCTATCTTGTGCGGCCCGCGTGCCAGTTCGGTTGGGATCGTGGAGTTGGTGACGACCGCTCCGATGAAAGGCAGCCTCACCTGTCCTCCGTGTGTGTGGCCTGACACGACGAGGTCGAATCCGGCCACCTGCGCCTCGCGATAGGGGGCCGGATCGTGAACTACACACATCGCGAACAGAGCGTCTGGGTCGCGAATCAGCAATGAACGGTCGTCACGGTCGAGATGGGGATCGTCTAATCCGGTGACCTGAGTCTTCGTGCCGTTGAAAGAGGTCTGCAACGTGTGATTGGTGAGTTCGATCCAGCCAGCGACGATCAACGCTTGGCGGAAGGGTTCGGTTCGGTTCTTCTTCGTGCGCGGCCTTTTCTTCTTGAGGAAATAGTCGAGGTAGTTCTTGAACACAGGCGCGTAATAGTCGGAAGAGCCGAATACGTAATAGCGAGCTATGCGCGCCTGCAAACCGTTCAGTGCTTCACTGCAAGATTCAACTGACCGTGGGTCTCCCAGTAGGTCGCCGGTTGCCAGCACCACATCGAACGTGCGCTTCGACAATCTTTGCAGGAAGGCGATCAACTTGCGGTTCGCTGGTCGCAGATGAAGATCCGACACCTGCAGAACGCTGACGGGGGCCGAACCCCGAGGCAAGACAGGTAGTTTGTATTCCACGACTCGGTACATCTTCGCCTCGAAGAGACCCCACACGAAACAGGCCAGACCTGCGACCGCCAACCACGCTAACCAGATGAGCACGCTAGCGGTAATAACCCGAAGGCGGCGGTAATGCCCATTTGCCTGGGATCTCGATGAGGTTTGGTTCACAAGAACTCACCGCATCTTTGACGGCTCTTTCGATGTCTGTTGGTTCCGAAACCCTCACGGCGTTGACCCCGTAACTCTTGGCGAGGCCGAGCATGTCGGGCGATGGAAGGTCCAGCCCAAAACTTTCTCCGTAGCGCGCTTGGGAGAAAGCGCGAAGCACGCCCCAAGATTGGTCGTTGAAAACGATCACCGTTACCGGCAGTGAATATTGAACGAGGGTTGCTAGTTCGCGCAGGTGATATTGGAAACCGCCGTCACCGCTGAAGGCAACAACGGGCCGTTGTTCGTGGGCAGCAACGCCGATGGCTGCAGGAAATGAGAAACCGAGACTCGCGTAACCGTAGGGATAGTGATAAGTCCCGGGGACGGTTACTGGGAAGAATGGAGCCGCCCAATACGAAGGAACGGTCATGTCGTGAACGGTGGTTACTTCCGCAGGGACGGCGCGCCTTATCGCGGAAAGTACCTGTGTTTCCCAGGTGTGTTCGCCAGCCCTCGTTAGGGCTGCCGTCTTCACCTCGACAACCTTGGCGCTCCACCTCTTGTCGGCGACAGGCGGGTCTTGAGATGCGGAGATCGCTTGGATGAGATGCGCCAGGGCGACCTTTGCGTCCTCAGATATCCCAATGCGCACTGGATAGTTGCGACCGATCTCGTCGGGATCGATGTCTATGTGGATCATCTGATCTGGCATGCGCATCGTCCAGTTTCCCGTGGCCATCGCGGTGAAGCGCGTACCCACTGCGATCATCAGGTCTGCATCACCGAGTAGTTCAGCCGTTTCGGGTTGGCGCACCAGGCTCCCGACCGAAAGCGGGTGGTCTTCTGCGATGGCTCCTTTACCCATGAACGTCGTTACGACGGGGGCCCCGAGCATCTCAGCCAACCGTTGTAGTTCAGCCGAGGCTCCGCTACGAAGTACTCCGCCCCCAGCCCATATCACCGGACGCGCCGCTAACCTCGAAAGCAGGGCAGCCTCTTCGATGCTGCTCGCGTAAACGCTGGTGGGTGTCTTCATCGGCAGCGGGTCTTGTTGGGAAGTTTGTTGAGGCTGCACCGATCCTGTGGTGCGTACGTCGCCGTCGATCACGTCGGCTGGGATCTCGATGAAGGCTGGTCCTGGCCGCCGTCCAGTTGCGGCTTCCAGCGCATCGGCCAGCAGAGGGGGGACATCATCGGGAGAAGTCGCCCGGCCGTGAAAGCGCGTTACGGCTTCGAACGCCCCTTTCAGATCCTTGGTCTCGTGCAGGTAACCCTTCTGCTTGCCTAGATACTGCGTTGGTATCGCCGATGAGATCGCGATCACAGGCGACGAAGAAACGTATGCCTCTGCAAGTGCTGACAATGCGTTGAGTGCCCCCGGGCCCGTTGAAAGCAGAACGACACCTGCTCGCCGTGAAGCCCTGCCGTATCCGTCGGCGGCGTGAGCGGCAGATTGTTCGTGGCGAAATCCGATGTATCTCAGGTTCGATCTAGAAAGGGACTCCCAAAGTCCCAGTGCATGAACCCCGGGAAGGCCGAAGATGGTTTCGATCCCGGTCGCGCCGAGGGTGGAGAGTATGTAGTCGCTTACGTTCAAGGCGCGATTTCAGCTACGCGGGATCAACTCGAGGATCACGCCCTCGCTCATCCATCGTTCGACATTTTCGTCGACGCTTCCTTGGACACCTTGCCTTTTCGACACTAACTGCTCTGCGACCTGTTGAAATTCTGTTTTGTCGCGCGCCGTTATCGCGCGGACCGAGGCATCGAACTCGGCGAGGCTCGCGTCGCGACCTTTCCATCTGGTAACGATGCGCGCGTGACGGGCCGTGAGGGCGTTGGGTATCACCTGCTGGCGTTCCGCCGAAAGGACGAAGAGCCTCTTGTCTTTGGTGTAAAGGAACCAACATGGCACGGCCTTCTGCGCGGGATCGGTGTCGACCGTGACCCAGATGATGTCGGACTTCTTGAGTCCTTCATCGATGGCGGTGTCTATTGGCATGGCTGCCACCGTTGTTTCGCCGGCCCCCCATCCCAGGCCGGCTCCCGCGCTGTATCCGAAGTCGGCCCACGATGCATCGACCGCCTTGAGCACATACCAAGCCGTGTAATTGAAGAACTGGTCGACAGCTTCGTATGGGTCGTCGAAATCCTCAGCCCTGATGAGTTCTTCTTGCTTGCGATGACCAGTCCTCAGCATCTGCTCCTTGTACGCCTGGTCCGCCGCTATGGCCTGCGGATTTGCGAACTTGTCATCGGGACGGGGACCGCCTGTCCCTCGGTCTTTGGGGGCCGTATGCCTGAAAGCGAGCACCCACGAAGCTTGGCTGGTTGTTGAGATGTATCCCTCGACCCAGAAACTGCCGTCACTCAGTTCGGCTCTGAGGGTCATCGTCGTGTCGGGGTTCACGATGGTGTAACCGGTCCAGTGGTGTTTGTAGGTCCTCGAAACACCGCGCACCAGATCGATGGCGAGAGTGCCCCTTGCGCCAGCGCCTTGGGTCAAACGGTGATCAGACAGTCGTCGGGCGACCCTTGACTTCATCTCGTCGATGTCTAGAACTTTGGCCACGCCGGGATTATAGGAGGGAACCATCGAACAGGTGGTTAGCCACCTGGTTCAACGATGCCAGATCTGAGACGTCTTCCGTCAGGAACGGCACCTTCGCCCACCTTCCAAGCGGGATCTCGCGCTCGAGAAGGTTAAGGCTGCGCTCCTCGCGGATGCGCACCTTGGCGAAATCGGAGGCGATCTTGATAAGGGCGTCGAGTAGCGGCGTTCCGCCCTTTATGCCCTTGGTTTCGAAATGTGGGTGCAAACGGTTGACCACCAAGCCACCGAACTCGAGTTTGTACGAGTTGAGGGTCCTTGCGAAGAAAAGCGCTTCGTCGACAGCCTGTTCATTCGGGGCTGTCACAACCACGAAAGAAGTCGTCGGTTCCCTCAGCAGGTCGTAAACAGACTGGGCTCGCTGCTTGAAGCCCTCGTACATCCCTTCGAAGTTGGCAAAGAATTCAGCAGTATCGGCGAGCACCTGAGCCCCCACGATCTTCTGGACGACCTTCAAAAACTGAACTGCCGCGAAGTTAGCGATCTTGAAGATTCCCTTACCGCCGCCGATAGCAGGCAGCAGGAACCACTTGAGAAGGCGTCCCTCCAAGAACGATGTCATGCGTTTTGGCGCGTCCAGGAAATCTAGAGCATTGCGTGTTGGAGGCGTGTCGATGACGATCAGATCGTAGCGATGTCGGTTGTTGAGTTCGTAGAGTTTCTCCATCGCCATGAACTCATGCGTACCAGACAGGGCCCCCGAGATCGCCTGGTAGAAACGATTGTTGATGATCTTCTCGGCGCGCTGTCTGTTTTTGGCGTAAGAGAACACAAGTTCATCGAAGGTCGATTTGGTATCTAGCATCATGGCGTGCAAAGGCGCCGCGGCGATCCCTGCTTGTTCGAACAACTCCTTCGAGATCTCGACCGGCTCGTTCGGCAATTGTTCTAAGCCCAGACTATTGGCCAGTCGTTTGGCAGGATCGATGGTGAGTACGATCGTCTCACGGCCGCGTGCCGCGGCAGCCAGCGCTATCGCAGCTGAGATCGTGGTCTTGCCTACCCCGCCGGAGCCTGCACACACCACGATCTTTGCGTCGAGAACCGCGTCGATACTCATGCGAGGCTCGCTTCGATCGTATCGGCCAGTGTTTCGAGTTCTTTCAACCCAAATCCATCACAGAAAAGGAATGGCAGATCGGCGATCTTGGCCGTGTAGCTGAGTGAGTCAACGAGTTTTGTGCGGTATGCCTGCTGCATCGAACGTCTTGCCTCGTAGAACGCTAGGGCATCGAACAGTTGGGCGCCAGACTTCGAGGTTATCTTGCCGCCAGAGGCTTTGAATGTTTCGACCAGTGACGCCTGTGAATCGATGGCGTCGATCTGCGAGGCGATCGCAGGGTCAGAAGAGATCGGCGGATACAACATGTTGATGTAAATGGCTGCAACGTCCATGCCCAATTTGTCTTCTAACAGTTTCGTAGTCTCGATGGTTTCATTCACAGGCATCTCCTCGGCCATGCTGGCGAGATGGATCGAAACCTGGTCGGGGTCCTGCAACCATTCGAGAACCTGACGCGAGTGATTGGCGAGAGGCCCAACAGGTACGGCGTGCAAGAAGCCTTCTGGCGAACGCAGCATCGAAACCGCATGGCCTGCGGCAGGAGTATCGAGAACGATGATGTCGAATGCCCGTCGCCTCGTTGCCGCGTACCAAACCTTCCCCAACATCAAGATGTCGCGGAGCCCTGGGGCTGCATGCGTCACGTAATCGACAAGCTGTGAGGCGACGAGAGGCTTGGCAAGGCGTCGCACATGGAACTGCACATCGAAATATTCTTCGAGTGCTTCCTCCGGAGAGATGTTCATCCCGAATATGTTGTCGGCCAGGCGCGAAGGCTCGGGAGAAAGGGGAGGGACATCGAACAGGGAGGAGAGGGAGTGTTTGCCTTCGACCTCGGCTATGAGCACGCGTTTTCCTCGGCGCGCTCCCACGATCCCAAGGGCGGCGGCGAGGGTCGTTTTTCCGACCCCTCCTTTCCCGGAGATAATCAAGAGCCGCCGATCCAGGATGGCGTCGAGAGGCATCGGGCCATGATAACCAAACACGTTTTTACAAAGGCACGCCGCCTGGCAGCGATATGCGCATGTTTGATCGTTTCTGTGGGATCTGTTCCGAGAGCTATAGCCACTGTTCCGAGTACCTCGGGTTCATCCCTGGACTACACCGAGCTGACGGGTTCATTCGACAGATATGCGCTCGACTCCCTCGAAGGACAGATCGCCCGGTCTGAGGCCACAGGGGCGGCGGGTTTGATAGTGAGACTCGATGTCGATTCGGGCTCTGCAGTCGATGCGAGGCGCATCGTCGGCGACATCAGAGCATCTAGTGTTCCGGTGATTATTTGGATCGCGCCGAGGGGTGCGCGCGCGATGGGACCAGGGGGGATCGCATTCGCCGCGGGCCACCTGGCGGTGGTTGGTGCAGATGTGAAGCTTGGAGACTGTCGCAGGGTGAACTCGGGCCGACCGCTGGTGCCTTCAGCCGAGATGGTGCGGCTGTTGCAAGAGGCCGAAACGGACGCGGGAAGGCCGAACGCAAAGGCCGCAGTGTTGGTTTCGACGGCGCCGGTCTCGGGGACCAAGGCTTACGCTTCCGGCCTTGCCGACTTCAAGGCGAATTCATTGCAGGCTTTGATCCTTGGCCTCAAAGGAAGGATCGTGCAAACAGCGGCAGGACCTAAAACTTTTGGGCAGAAGGCATTCTCGATAGCGTTCCACAAGCAGGACATCCTCGGCAGGCTTCGCCATGCGGCTGCCCGGCCGGTATTTACGTACCTGCTGTTGATCGTTGGCATCTGTGTCGTGATCTTCGAGCTATACAACCCTGGGGTGGGAGCGGGCGGGATCGTGGGGGCCTTGTCGATCGGTTTCGCATTCGATGCATTGCGCATCGCGGCGTTCGAGTGGATCGGTCTTTCCCTCATCGCCGTCGGGTTCGGTGCCTATCTGATCGATCTGAGAAGGGCAGGTTTTGGCCTTCCGAGCGCAGTGGGGACTGTGGCTTTCGTCGCTGGTTCGATCACGATGTTCTCGGGTGGATCACGGCTGCCGTGGTGGTGCATCGTCATGGGAGTAATCGTTGTGCTGCTCTTCTTCGTTTCCGTCATGACAGCGGCCATCGGTGCGCGGGCGGCGCGCCCTATCGTTGGAGTAGAAGATCTGATCGGGGCAAGAGGGACCGCACGCACCGACATCGCTCCCGAAGGCCAGGTGTTCGCCAACGGGACATTGTGGAGAGCAAGGACCCTTGGCGTTGCTGTGGCCCAAGGCAAGCAGGTCGAGATCAGGGGGGTCAAAGGCCTGGTATTGATGGTGGAACCAGCAGAAGATACCTAAGCCCTAACCGTTCGAAGGTCCCCATCACGCTGCGTGAAGCCGGTTCGGTCGAAGAACTCGAGCAATGGCACAGCGTACTTGCGCGTTGTGCCAACAAGGTCGCGGAATTCAGCAACGGTGAAGGGACCAAGATCTTCAGCGCGCCGAGAGATCTTCGACTTGGTTTCCTCCAACCACTCGGAACTGTATGCGAGCGTGTCCGAGATCTGAACGATCGCGCCGCGGTGCAATAGGGTTTTGATCAGGTCCGCTCCGAAGCGCGAGCGCAACTCGTCGAGCGACGGAACGGAAGGCGAAGACGAGTCCAACTCTGTTAGTAAGCGTTCCTTCTCGGGATTGGTTTCTTCGGGTTGGAAACCCTTGATCTTCAGCGCTCCGCCCTCGACATCGATTTCTCCGTGCTCGCGCATCACAGTGATGATGTCGTCGAACAGATCGGCTTTGAGTCCAGTTGCGTCGCGCGCCGCGACTTTGGGCAGACCTACGTCGAGTGGATGTGTAAGGTGGTGAGCCGCTACTGCTTGTGTTATCTGGTTGGTGGCTCGGCTGTAAACGCCAGGGGCCATAAGGAAGTTCGCAAGAAGTGTCGCGTCTTTCGCCATGGCTTCGTCGAAGTCTAGGCCGGTTAAAAGTCCCACTTCGTCCTTGCGTATCGATCCCTGCTCGGCGAGAAGTACCAGCAGGTATCCGGCGGGGTCGGCGACCTCGACTCTTGCATGGGCGGCTTGCCTAAGAACCAGGCCCCCACCCTGGGGGGGCCTGGTTTCCAGAACCCTTCCTCCCCCGAGGGTGCGTCTTCGTCCCGCCTCTCGGATGATGAACCTGTCGCCGAACAGCAATGGTAATGAACGGTCCAGGCGGATCGAAGCAGTAAGCATCCCTTCGTACTCACCGATGATGCTGAGCCGGATGTCTTGCTCCGAAGAACCGAAGTATGCCTTGAACGCTCCGCGCTGAAATATGTCTGCGCCCACTCCGTCGATGCGCCGAATAACGACAAGCAGATGATCGGCGAGACGGTAGTCGCCTGGACTCGCGATCACGTCGCCGCGGTGCGATGCATCTAGCCCGCTTCCGACCAGGTTCAAGGCGACCCTGTTGCCTGGAGTGACAAGGGGTGTTTCCTTGTTGTGTGACTGGATCGATCTGATGCGGGCCCGGCTTTTGGATGGGAAGACAACTACGTCATCATCTTGTTGAAGACAGCCGCCGGTCAGGGTCCCAGTGACAACGGTTCCGGCCCCCTTCATCGAGAAGACACGATCGATCCAGAGCCTTGGTTTTGACCTATCGTCCGGCGCAGGGGTTCGTTGAACGATCGATTGCAGGGTGTTCCTAAGGTCTTCGATCCCTGCTCCGGTCACAGCCGACACCTCGACGATCGGAGCGCCGGAGAGTGAGGTTGGTCTCACCCTTTTCTCGGTGTCTTCGACAACGCCGCGCGTTACTGCGAGATCCACGGTGTCGGTCTTGGTGATCACGATCACGCCGTTTCGAACCTCCAGAAGGTCCAGTATCTCCAGGTGCTCTTGGGTCTGGGGTTTCCAGCCCTCGTTGGCAGCGACCACGAACAGCGCGATGTCGATCGCCCCAACCCCTGCCAGCATGTTCTTGATGAACCGCTCGTGACCGGGCACGTCGATCATTCCGACCTCTGAACCATCCGGAAGCACTACCCAAGCGAAACCAAGGTCGATCGTCAAACCTCGACGCTTCTCTTCTTCGAGGCGATCCGGATCGATGCCAGTCAAGGCCTTGATCAGGGTGGTCTTGCCGTGGTCGACATGTCCGGCGGTCGCTATGACGTGCATGCTGCTACTGAAGGGCCGAGTGCAAAGCTTTGCGCAAGAGTTGGTCCTGTTCGACCAAAACCGTGCGAAGGTCGATCACTACCTTGTCGTTAACGATGCGACTTATGATCGGCGGATCGCCCTTTCCAAGCGCGGCGCGCAATCCTTCGGTGCCGATGAGCGAAGGGGATACCTCGATCAGCACGGATGGGATCTGGGTGCCAGGCGCGGAGCCCCCGCCGGTCGTTGAGTGCCCATCGACGATATCGAGCCCGGCGGGCATCCCCTCGCATACAGATATCGCTCTACTACGGATCTCGTCGACACTTGCGATCGCCATCTTCCAGAAGGGAAGAAGGTGTTGTTTGCCGTCGAGGTAAAAGTCGAGGACTGAACCGAGGGCGGCGATAGTCAGCTTGTCCACTCGGAGAGCGCGCAGCAGAGGCGATGACTTGAGTATGTCGATCAAAGCCGTTCGGCCCACTATGATCCCGCACTGAGGGCCACCGAAAAGTTTGTCGCCCGAGAACGTAACAAGTCCCGCCCCGGCCTCGAGGCCTTCGGAGATGGTGGGTTCGTCGTCCAGCCATTTGAGGTCCTGGCCCCCGACGCGGCGAGTCACCAATCCGCTGCCGATATCGTAGATGAATCCCAGGCCCTTGCTTTCGGCTAGCGCTCCTAGTTGCCCAGCATCGACCGACGAGGTGAAACCCACAACGCGGTAGTTCGAAGGGTGGACCTTGAGCATGGCTGAAGTTCGGTCTCCGATCGCTTGTTCATAGTCCTTAAGGTTCGTTCGGTTGGTCGTACCGACCTCCTTCAGAAGTGCGCCAGACAAGGCCATGATCTCGGGGATGCGAAACCCGCCTCCGATCTCAACCATCTCGCCGCGCGAAACAACAACTTCTTTGTCGCGACCCAGTGCGTCGAGGCAGAGCAGCACCGCAGCAGCATTGTTGTTGACAACCAGTGCGGATTCCGCACCGAGCAGAGATGTTAGGCGCTCGGTCGCAGCATCGTAGCGACTCCCGCGCGACATCGATGACAGATCGAATTCAAGATCGGAATAGGTTGTTGCGGCCGATGCGATGGCTTGACTCGAGGATCCCGGTAGCAGGGCTCGTCCGAGGTTGGTGTGCAGCAAGACCCCTGTCGCATTGATTACCGTGGTCAGCCCCCCCGCCATCAAACGGGTAAGTGCATCTGCGGCAGAAGCCTGGAGCTCTTCGATGGTTGGCGCCTGGGCCCCCTGCGAGATGCTCCTGGAAGCTTCGGTCACGGCGGCCCTGGCCGCTTGCACTTTCAGTGCGTGGGGGGCCTCGGTTTCGAGCATGCCGGCGAGTTTGTCGATCTGGGGAAGTCTTCGCATAGCCATTTTGCGAATATCCTAGACGGGATGCAGTTGATCCACGACCTCACGGGTATCAGGCATAGACCACGTGATTGGCTGAAATCGTTCCTTCTCTTGGCAGCGGGTGCGCCCTTTTTGGTGGGCGGCGCTGCAGCTGCGGCTTTCTTCGTTTTCCCTCTGCCAGCGATAGTGCCAGCACCAACGGCTGGTTCACAAGCCCAGACAAGTCACGTGTTTTCGTCGGACGGTGGCCTGATCGCAAGTTTCCATTCGGAGCACAATCGTGAACTGATCCCCGTAACAGCCATGCCCATTGCACTTCAACAAGCGGTAGTCGCGTCCGAGGACAATCGTTTCTATGAACACCGAGGTGTCGATCTCAAGGCCATCGGGCGCGCGTTGCTGGCCGACTTCAAGGCAGGCAGGACGGTTCAAGGGGGATCGACCATCACTCAGCAGTACGTGAAGAACGCATACATCGACGTGCCGCAGCGAAACATCTTGCGAAAAGTTAGAGAGGCTTTGCTCGCATCGCAGGTCGAGCGGACGTACACGAAGAAGAAGATCTTGGAGAACTACTTAAATACCGTTTACCTCGGCAAGGGTGCATATGGTGTCGAGGCAGCGGCAAAGACCTATTTCGGGAAGCCTGCGTCGAAACTGGATCTCTCTGAATCAGCCTTCATAGTCGGCTTGATACCCGGTCCTGTGAAATATTCGCCATACGAAAATATGGCAGGTGCCGAGGAACGTCGCCTCTTCGTACTGAAGCGTATGCAGGGACTGCACTTCATCGATGCGCCAACCGCCGATGCTGCTCGCGCTGAAACAC
Organism: Actinomycetota bacterium; assembly: GCA_046262935.1. Taxonomy (GTDB): domain Bacteria; phylum Actinomycetota; class CADDZG01; order JAHWKV01; family JAHWKV01; genus JBHELT01. The sequence goes on from JBHELT010000049.1 coordinate 24,961, forward strand.
CCAAAGTGATCCCATTCAAGCAAGAGGTATTCGCTTATCCGTGGTTCGTGAGCGGGCTCAAACGAGATCTCATAGCCAGGTTCGGCGAGGCCAGGGTGTTCGCAGGCGGTTTGCAGATCCACACGACGATCGATCCGAAGATGCAAGCCGACGCAGAAAAGGTGCTGAACTCGACGCTCGACAAACCCAAAGACCCGAGTACGGCTTTGGTCTCGATCGAACCTGCAACAGGTTACGTGAAAGCGATGGTAGGCGGCAGGCCTACGGACGATCCTGAAGGTTTCAACCTGGCAACTCAGGCTCGTCGCCAGCCCGGTTCTTCATTCAAACCTTTTGTACTCCTGGCGGCTTTGGAGAAAGGGATCAAACCCTCGTCTACCTACGACGGGCCCGGTTCGCTTTGCCCGAAGGGTTGGCCAAAGGACGGATGTCCGGTTGATAACTACGGTGGAAGTGGTTATGGCAGGATCACCGTTGAGCAGGCGACGATCCATTCAGTTAACACCGTTTACGCGCAGATGATCGTCGATGTGACTCCTAGGAAGATCGTTGAAGTTGCGCATCGCATGGGGATACGAACGAACATCAGGCCGTTCCACGCCATAGGACTTGGTTCCGAGAACGTCACCGTGTTCGAGCAAGCGTCCGCATATGCAACTTTAGCGGCCGGAGGTATCTACCATGAGCCACGCTTCTTCTCTAGGATCCTCGACAAAGACGGAGTCGTGGTGGCTTCTGGTCCTTCGCCGCCCAAACAAGTTATCGACCCCAACATAGCTTTCAAAGCAACTGAGATCCTTCGCAAGGTGATCACCAGTGGAACCGGAACGAAAGCGAACATCGGCCGGCCCGCGGCAGGGAAAACGGGAACCGCGACAGCCTTTCGAAATGCCTGGTTCTGTGGGTATACGCCCGACCTGGCCACGGCCATCTGGATGGGCTACAAGAGCAATGAAAGCCAAAGCATGGTGAGCGTTCACGGAGTTCGCAACGTCGCGGGCGGCACCATCCCTGCCGAGATGTGGGCTGCATACATGAAGCTAGCGCTAGCCGACATCGCTCCGAGCGAGTTTCAGAAAGCGGGACCCATCAACGTTAGGTCCGATGAGCAGACCGGTTTCAGACTGCCGCCCCGTTCATATTTCCCGCGATCGCCTGACCCGAGCCCGTCTCCCGAAGAAACGTATTCACCGGAGCCGGTTCCCTCAGAAGGCCCGACGTCTTCACCGGTGCCAACACCTACACCAACGGCTTCGATCGGATTGCCGGGTTGAGATTGCTCTCGCGGTGGAGCTCTTTCTACGAGGGACAGCGAACGACTTTCTGACAGCTGAGCCTGATGGGCACAGCCCAACCGCTCGCCGCAGGGAAACCGGCAGGAGCATAACTATTGCTCAGTACTCCGATGACTTTCCCGTCGTTGTCGAGAACTGGCCCCCCCGTACTCGACGACGCGATCCCGGCATCGACCAGTAGAGCTTCGGCCGAAACGTCAGCGAGATGGCCAAGCGAAGCGGCGGCCTGCAATCGACCGGCCCCCGTACCAACCGCCCAGATCTGACTTCCGATCGCGGGATCGCCAGCAGCCCATTCCAGCACGGGAAGGTTGCCGGTCTTCAAGATCACCAGCGCCAGGTCGCGGTGGTCATCCCAACTCCAAACAGTTGCATCGCGTTGGGAGTTACCCAGTCGTACTTTCACCGTGCCCTTCGAGGCGGCAGATCCAGCCACCAGGTGGAAATTGGTTATCACCCACGATTCGTTCTGATTCGAAGTGACTACGAATCCCGAACCTACGGCAGCGGCACCATTGGCATCTTGACCGGAGACGTACGCGATCGAGGGGCCGATCTTGGTCAGCAACTTGGTGACCTCGTTGTTCTGACTGCCGGCGCCCTTTGATGCCTTCTCGATCTCCGCCTTCGAGGAGCTGACGAGATCGGTGAATTCAGCTGTTCGCTTCTTGAAGTCCTCATCGAGTTTCTTGCCGAACGACTGAACATCCTTTTCGAAATTGGAGAGTTGGAACTGGTAGTAGGTGAAAAGCACAACTCCCGCTGCAGCCATCCCAGCTGCGAAAAGAAGTATCCACATGGCAAGGCCGGTCAATGTGCGTGGGAGGAGTTGTCCGATGAGTGAACGCTGTTTCTGAGGCTCGTAATCGGGCTCGGTTATCCGTTCATCTTCCAGGTCGTACCTCATGCGGTTTCCTCTGTTTGGGGCTCGACAAGCGCCGATGCGGTCCCGCCTGCTAGAACGTGCTCGAGTTGAGCCAGCACTTCTTTCTTCGATACCCCGATCCCGGTCTTCGCGAACAGTCTCTTTACGTCGGGGAAATCAGTGACTAGCTCAACAGCCACCTGTTCGAAAGCATCTTTGGCAAGTTGTTCACGAGCCGAATAATCCATGAGATTGAAGACGAAGAGATGTTCGTCGTCGGCCCGAGGTTCGATAACCAGTACGTCGACGTTCGGATATTTAGTCGTCAGCAGGTCGAGTTCCTTTTCGAGTTGGGCATGAGCCATGATCCTGAACACTTGTGCCACAAGGCGGCCGAGCCCTCCTTCGGAAACGTGTCGTATGGGAGAGTCGAATGCCCGCAGCAAGTATCTGCGGTCATGAAGATAGGGCACCAAAGGGTTAACAAGAACCACGAAGTCGGCTCCGTTGGCAAGGGCGATATCGAGATTGGTTGCTGAGCGCAACCCACCGTCGAGATACTCCCGCCCTCCTATCTTGACCGGCTCATAGATGATCGGCACGGCCGCCGATGCGGCAACGGCATGAGATATCGGCGCTGTTGGCATGTCTGGTGCGCCGAAGATGATCCGTTCGGCGGTGTCGAGATCGGTTGCCGTTATGAACAGCTCTTTGTCGAGTTCTGCGAAGTCGTCGGTGCGATCTTGCATGGCGAATAGCCGACGCAGGTAGTCGTGGATACCCTCGGTTGTGTAAAGCGAAGATTTCAAGTCGTCTGCGAGCGAGAAGAACACATCGACCACCGAAGGGTATTGGCCGGCGCGGGCAACTTGTTTGGCGGTTCCCTTCAGCCCTTCAGCCCAAGCTTTGGCTCCACGCCATATGCGTTGCGGCACCGGACGAAGGATCTCCCTGCGGGTGATGCTTGGCACGTGCGGCGGCGGCCGTGAGATCTGAGAACGTGCGAAGTCTTCTGGGGTGATCCCGTTCACTAAGCAAGCGCATAAGAATGCGCCAGCACTGGTACCGACGAAAACATCGAAATCGTTCGCTTTGAACCCCGAGAGGACATCATTGAGAGCCAACAAGGCCCCAACTTCGAAGGATGCTCCAGCGATGCCACCTCCGCCCAGAACAAGCGCACGCTTGCCGGCTTCTTTGAGCTTTCGCCTCGGGGCATCGGGCACGTGCCCGCCCCCGATGTGGACTATGAGACCCATCGGATGGAGATTAGTTTAGGACCGATAAGGTTGTGCGGTACTAAGGAGGCAGATTGGATGTTTTCGAGGCCATCCGCACAAGACGGATGGCGCCAAAGATGACTTCGCAAGTTCCAGATAGGCGCGATATCGAAGAGTTGATCGAGGCCGCAGTCCTGGCACCTAATCATCATCTGACCCACCCATGGCGCTTCATCGTCTTGACTGCAGAGGCCCTCGACGGATTGGGTGAGGTTATGTCGAGGCGCATCCGCGAGGCATATCGAGGCGATCCCAACCTCGAACAAAGGATCCTCGCCGAAAGAGCCAGGCCCCGCCGTGCTCCGGTGATCATCGCCGTCATATATGTGCCATCGAGCGATCCCTTAGCAATCGAAGTGGAAGATCGGTATGCCGTCGGGGCGGCGGTCGAGAACATGTTGCTATACGCACGCGGCAAACATCTCGCAACATTCTGGCGTACTGGCCCTGCCGCTCAGTTCGAACAGGTGCACGAGTGGCTAGGACTGAAACAGGGCGAAGAGATCGCAGGGTTCGTCTATGTAGGTTTCGCCGATCCGAGTCAGGCCCCTGTTCCCAACGTCAGGAAGTCAGGCGCAGAGGTTACCCAATGGCGAGGGTGGCCCAGCTAACTAGATCAGCGGCCCGCGATCAGAGCCTCGATCCTTTCAAGGTCGGGCGCCGCGAGAACCACGTCACCCGCTGCCGCGTTCTCGGCATTGTGCACGGCGTTTCGGCTGCCGGCGATCACCGCGGTGACTCCCGGTTGCGAGAATGCCCAAGCGAGCGCCAACTGGCCCACCGAAATGCCTTTGCTATCGGCGAACGGTCGTAGTCGCTCAACTGTTTCCAGGTGGCTGCCGAACACCCGGGGCTCGAACAACTCGACGTAGTAGGGATGGTCGGGGTTCTTTCCACTTCGCCAGTCGGAGGGATCGAACTCGGTTTCACGATTCATCTTCCCGCTAAGCAACCCGTACGCTAGAGGGCCGTACACGATCACGCCGATGCCCTGATGTTCGCACCACTTGAACAAGGCTTCGTCATCACGGTGGAGGATCGAATACTGGGGTTGGAGCGAGTCACAGTGCCTGTTCTTGTGACACATCGCGATCTGCTCTTCGGTGAAGTTCGAAACTCCGATGTAGCGAACTAGGCCCTCGTCAACTAGTTCTGCCATGGCGCCCCATGTGTCTTCGAGTGGTGGAGTTTCGTCATCGGGTCGCCAATGCAACTGATACAGGTCGATGTGGTCGATGTTCATCCTCTTGAGACTCTTCTTGGCCGCTTCCTTGACAGCGTCCGGTTCGTATCCAGTGCCAACGGGTTTCGGAGCGACCTTCGTTGCGATGGTGAGTTCATCTCGTATCCCTTTGATGGCTCGGCCCACGATGTGCTCGGAGTTGCCTTGGCCATAGACCTCAGCTGTATCGATCCAATCGATACCAGCGTCGATGCCGGCTCTGATCGCGGCGATCACCTGAGATTCCTCTGGGTTTGGCCCGTAAGCTTCTCCGCCGATCTCCCAAGCACCGTATCCAACCACCGAGATACGGGGACCTTTGTCACCTAAACGGCGTTTCTGCATGGAAATCTCCTTCGTTAGGATGCATAGAGTAGATCGATAAAGGTACCCTTTTCGACATGGCTAACATCGAGGCGCTCCATCTGCACGAGATCGAAACGCAGAAACCCAGAGCGACGGGTTCCGTCACCATCACCTCGGGAGGTGGCCTAGAGGGCGATTCTCATAAGGACGCGCGTGAGAAACGCCGGGTCCTGGTGGTTGATTCTTCGGTTCTTCGAGTCCAGGGACTTACGCCTGGCGACCTGCGCGAACAGATAACCGTCGATGGCTTGGCCGTAGACGACCTTGTGGTTGGTTCGATGATCCGCATCGGTGCGGCGCAGGCGATCGTTGTGAAGCCTTGTGAGCCATGTACGACCATAGGCGGGTACCTGGGGGTTGACGACGTCGAGGCGTTCCGCGATTCGATGAAGGACCAACGAGGGGTCTTTGTTTTATTCCGCGAAGAAGACGCCGGAACCCAGCTCTATGTGGGCGATGAAGTTGCCGAGTGCTAGACCCTGAACGAATAACTTCCGCTCACCGTGGGCGAGGCATCGGACCAGTTGTAAACCCGTAACCTGTAGTGGTCACCGGCGTTCACATTTACAAGCACCGCTTCAGCGCATCCGAATGGACCCGTTGTGCAGACGTCATTGGTCGTGTTGCCACCGGTTGCCACGAAATACTTCCCGTTGGAATCGGGGGTGGTCCGACAGATGTAAGAGTCGTAGTCCATACCGGGATCGATCGCGAAGACGAGTCCTCTAGGAGTCTTGCCATCTACCGCGTCAGGCACGTTGATGTCTTTGTCTGCCCACGAACCCGGGAGGCTAGTTGGTGAGGGCGCACATGCATTCTCGTTCTCGGTAGTTATCGATGTTGGGTTCTGCCAGTAGGGGCAGGCGACTACGCACGGTGTCTGCGCCTGGAGCGTTACATCTTGCTTGCCTGCAGTTTCATCCATGTCGACGTTAAGGTTCGATCGGTACCAGTCGCTGCTGCCCGCTTGTATGTAATAGGTCTGTCCAGCTACCGCATGGAACGCGCTTTGGGAGAGCGCTCCCTGCCCGTTGTTGCAGTTGACAGGATGCATCGACCCGTCGGTCGATCGTGTGTACACCATCTCGGCGGTGCTGTAGCCACCTAGGGCGTCGAGCGCAATGATCTTGTCCGCGGTCGGCGTGTAGGTGTACCAAACGGTTTTGTTGAAGGAACCCTTGCATGGGATCGGTTCATTGGATTCCTTTGTGGCGTTCCTCACGTCAAGCTGATCGTGAAAAGGCAATGATGTGATCATGGTCGCGTCAGCGATGTTGTCGTTGGTTGGCTCGGCAATCTCATCGAGGACCGCGTCGACCCCTGGGGTCCCTTCGCCTTTGGTGACATGAACCAAGTCTGCCGATCCGAAGTCTGCCTTGTCGTTGTAGAACTCATTGCGGTACTTGTCGTCGTAACATCCGAAACCAACCTTGTAATCTCCCGTTGTGCCTACTTTCATGGAGTAGGTTCCGTCGCCTTCGCTGTAGCCTCCACCGGAGTACGAACCATCTTGGCGATACGCCTCGATACACGTTGACACGGGTGAGCCGTCGGCTTGTGTCAGGGTTCCGGTTATCCATCCTGAGATGGCCAAGTGCGCGTCGATGCCTCCCACGGACTGATCCGGAGCCACCGAAACTACGTCGGCAGTTGCCCATGTACTTTTGTTGTTGTACCACTGCTCGGCATAGGTCCCTGAATCGCAATCGTAGAAGACCACCTTGTAATCGCCGGGCATGACGCCGCTGATCTTCCATGATCCATCGGTGCCTGAGTAGGAGTAGTTCCAGTAAGCGTCGCTGTAGGTTTCGATGCAGATCCCGGCCAACGGAGTCCCGGATTCATCATTCACGTTCCCCCCCATCGAGGCCCCGCCAGACACAGTCAATGTCGGATACCCGGTGACACCCGTCGAAACCGTAGTGGCTTGGATGAAGTACGTTGTTCCGGCGGCCGCGTCTAGCGAATAGGCGGTTGTTGCATCGCCAGCCGCAGACTGGCAGGTGACTGTCGCCAAATCTTGGAGCGAGGTGCCGGTGTAGATCGCAAGCGATGCTCCCCCGCTGTCCCCGTCGCTCAGCGAGATCGTATTGCGGGAAGAACCGGTGGAGGTGAACTTCCACCAGATTGAGCGGACACCGTTGTCGCATGTCGGCTCGCTCGGCTCGGTGGTTGCGAGTTCATTGGCCTGTGTATACGTAAGGCCCGGACTGGCGGTCTGGGCGTTTGCGAAGTCATCGTTGGGGGGGCCCACAACTGGGATGGCCGAGGCCAGACTCGATAGCGGCCCGATCAAGGCACCGGCTACAAGACAGATACAAGCCGCAAGAGCGGTAACGGTTCTGCGCACATCTACCCCCAGATTCGAATGGACCCCTCTCGACATGATTCGCCACATCCCGCCCGATTCCTGCCTGGGTGCCCAACTTTTCTCCCCTAGCGGCTAAGCGCCTCGCGGCTAAGCGAAGTTGGGGGCCAGGGTGGGCCAGGGCGAGGTTCGCTCCATCGTGGCCCCAGCCGACAACAGCAGCGGTTCGCAAAGACGTGGTGCGATGATCTGAAGCCCGACTGGCATCCCGTCGGCATCGACCCCCGCCGGAACCGTAAGCGCTGGGTGCCCTGTCAGGTTGAGGGGATAGGTGAAACAGATGCCTATCAGCGGATTATCGATGAATCTGCCTGCGATCGAGGCAGGCATGGGCCCGTCCGCGCCGAAGGCAACTGTTGGAGTTGTGGGAGTGAATATCAGGTCGCATTCTTCGAATACTTCGTTCATGACTCTCAAAGTTTCGTGCCTAACGCGTGACGCTTCGGCGAGCTGTTTCGGTTGAAGGGTCTCAGCGAGTCTCATCGCCAGCGAAACGACTGGGGTCATTTCGTCTTCGCGTTCCGGCCAGAAGGCGTCGAGATCGGAGAAACAATCCAGAGCCTCGGCGACGCCCCACGCGATAGCGCCGTCAGGAAGACGAACGGGTCGCTGGACCTCCTGTAGGCCGCCCGAGACGAAAAGTTTCTCTGCGGCAGAACGCGCGATCTGCTCGACCTCAGGTTCGCATGTACCGAACCCTAGATCACTCGACCACACTGCCTTCATCCCTTCCATCGGTATCTCGAGGTTGCGCTGATAGCTCAGCTGTGGGTCGGGTATCGAGAAGGGGTCCATCGGGTCGGCGCCGACCACCTGGTCGAGAAATCTTGCGATGTCTCTTATCGAACGCGCGATCGGGCCGTAAGTGCTGAGGTTTCCCGCGGCGAGCCTGCCGGGGCCACGGGGCACCAAGCCGTAGGTGACTTTCAGGCCCGGAAGACCGGTGAAAGCAGACGGGATCCTGATCGAGCCCCCGCCGTCCGATCCGGTGGCGAGTGGGATCAAGCCTGCGGAAACCGCGGCGGCTGAGCCCCCGCTCGAGCCACCCGGCGTTCGCTCGGTGTTCCAAGGGTTGCGCGTGACTCCACAGAGTTTCGAGGATGTGTAGTTGATACTGCCGAGTTCGGGGGTCGTGGTTTTACCTACGATCACGGCCCCTGCCTCCCGAAGGCGAGCGACCTGAGTGGAATCGTGCAGGGACACGTTGTCCCTGAAGAGCAGCGAGCCGAAGGTGGTTGGCAAACCTTCAGCGTTCTCTAGGTCCTTCACCCCAACTGGAACCCCGGCCAGCGGGCCCGGGTCTGTGCCTTGGGCGACCAGTGCATCAACCGCACGCGCCTGCTCGTATGCGCTCTCGGGGTCGATGATGGCGAATGAGTTCAGCTCACTGTCGTATCTGCCGATCCGCTCTAGACAAACCTCCAGAACCTCGGCGGCGCTTACCTTCTGCTGCCGGACGCGTTCGGCGGTTTCGCTCGCATCCCATCGCCAGATGTTTTCCATCACAAGAGCCTATACGTTGGGTTCGATCGCTCTTGCGAGTGCGGACATGTCTTCGTCGCCAAAGCCTTGCGAGATAAGCGCATCTTCGATAGCAGCTACCTTCTTAGCGATGGGAAGGTCGAGCCCAACGCCTTCGGCAGTGGCAAGTGCTATGGACAGATCCTTGCGGTGCAGTCTTAGCTTGAATCCGAGCGGGTACTCATTGGCGACCATCCGCTGAGATCGATTCGAAAGGACCCAACTCGCCGCGGCCCCACCCCCGAGGGCTTCGATAACTTTGTTCATATCAAGACCATTCGCCATCCCGAGCTTCATTCCTTCTGCGACCGACTGAAAAGTTCCGGCGATGATCACTTGATTGATGGCCTTGGCTAACTGACCCGACCCCGACGGGCCGATATAGGTGATGCGTGACCCCAGCACTTCGAACACAGGCAAGACCCGCTGGAATGCAGCTTCATCGCCGCCTGCCATGATCGACAAGGTCCCCGCGGCTGCCCCCTCGCTGCCACCCGAGACCGGTGCATCGACCAAACTGATCCCCTTGAGACTGAGCCGTTTGGACATCTGGGCAGTCGCGCCCGGATCTATCGTCGACATGTCCGCAATAACTCCGCCTGATGGCATCGAATCGGCGGCTCCATCGACACCGAATAGGACCTGCTCGACGTCAGGCGTATCGCCGACCATGGTGATCAAGATGTCGGCTTCTTCGGCGGCCTGCGAAGGATCTTCAGCGCGGCCTGCGCCTTCGATCTCAAGGGGTTCTTCTTTGCTTCGGGTTCGGTTGTGGACCGTCACTTCGTAGCCGGCCTTCAAAAGGTTGGTGGCCATCGGGGCCCCCATCACCCCGAGGCCGATGAAACCGATCTTCATCTCGCTTAGATCCGGCCGGATATCACGCGGGTCGCGCCCAATGAGTCTTTTTCGCTTCGAACGTCGCCGAACCCTGCGCGGCGCAGGATCGTGCCAACGCTTCTGGCCAGATCGGGACTCACCTCAACCAGCATCCAGCCGCCTTTACGCAGCCAGCTTGGAGCTTCCCCGGCCAGTGTCCTCACGAGCCCAAGGCCGTCAACAGAGTTGTCGGTAAGCGAAACCGCCGGCTCGAAATCTTTGATCTCTTTGGGCAGGGTCTTAACTGCCTTCTTCGCTACGTAAGGAGGATGAATGGTGAAAACGTCAACCGCCCCCTTCAAGTTCTTAGGAAGGCGTTTCAGCATGTCACTCTCGATGAACTTCACATTGGTCAAAGACAACTGTCGCGCGTTCTTGCGCGCAACCTTTATCGAAGGAGCCCAGATATCGAGCCCCAACACCGACGCCTGGGTAGCGGCTTTCGCTATGGCGAGTGCCACCGGACCTGTGCCTGTTGCAACGTCGACGGCCACGCCGCTGCGCTTGGGTTTCACTCGTTTGATGGCCTTCACCGCGAGAAGCTCCGATGAATTTCGCGGAACGAACGTTCCAGGCTCAACGATCAGTTTCATCCCCCGGAACTCTGTGTATCCCAAGATGAGAGCAACAGGTTCCCCTCCCGCCCTCCTTTCGACCGATCGGCGGAATCGAGCCGCGGCCGCTGGTGGGACCGCGTCGTCGAGATGCTTCGTTTCGATGGTCTTGCCTAAGATCTCGCTTAGCAGTTCTTCAGCGTTCACGAGCGCGTCAGAGCGGCGCCAAAGGTCGACGTTGCTTGAATCGAGGATCTTCTTTTCGGCTTCTTCGAGAAGCTCTTCAACAGTCATGGGCATAGGTCGGCGAATTCTAAATGACGATCCGCTCGAGTTTGTCGAGAAGTTCGATATTTCCTGCGGCGATCGTGAGGGCCCCATACGTCCGAACGGCTCCGCCGCAGGCTTCGATGATCGCGATACCAGCACTGATATCCCAGTGATGCGTGTCATGTTCGTAGAACGCGTCAAGTCTTCCGGCCGCAACCCACGCGAGGTCGAGCGCACAGGAACCTGCTCTGCGAAGGTCTCTAACCCGTGGCAGAACCCGTGTCGCGACCTCGGCTTGACGCTCCCTCATCTTCGCGGAGTAAGAGAACCCCGTTCCTATCAACGCTTCGGCGAGATCGGTCTTCTGACTCGGACCCAGCCTTGAGATGTCGGAGAAAGTCTCGCCCTTGACTGGGTCGTGCACCACGCCTGCCCTCATCGACCCTTCGATCCCGATCGAAACCGACCATTGCGGGATGCCATAGATGAAGTTGATGGTTCCGTCTAGTGGGTCGATCACCCAAGTGACTCCGGAAGAGCCTTCACGACGCGAACCTTCTTCGGCGATGACCGAATCGTCAGGACGTTCTTGGGCGACCCGGTTGACGATGTAGTAC
>JBHELT010000050.1:0-8295 GCA_046262935.1 Actinomycetota bacterium
GTGCAGGGCGTTGCGGCATTAGGCAGGGATGGTGCAGGGCGTTGCGGCATTAGGCAGGGATGGTGCAGGCGTTGCGGCATTAGGCAGGGATGGTGCGGTTGTTAGGAATTAGTCGTTGTCGTCGGTTTCGGGTTTGTGGTCCCCAGACTTGCCATGACCATGGGAGTGGCTTCCACTCTTGCCGTGAGGCGGCCTTGGCGAGGGGGTCTTGCCAGCGGTTGCAGCTGTGTATGCGGCACTGCATGCTGCATCCGGCGATCCGCCATCTGCGACCTTCAGCGATGTTGCAGTTGAGTCCTGTGCGACCGCCGACATGATCGAACCGCGGTCTGACCCGGTATATCCATCGGTCTTGCTCTGATGGGCTGCCCAAGAAACGCAGTGGCCGTGGTTGGGGCCTGGGGTCTCGCTCGGATCCGGCGATTCTGGTGTCTCGACCGACTCTAACTCGTTGGAGTCCTCAGCTTTCGGCTGTTCAGACGAGGCAGATACGCTGGCTTCATCGCTGTGGGCTGAAACTGTGCCTGCAACAGCGAATGCGGTTGCGCCAAGCATGAAAACGCCGATGGTGATGCCAACGGGTGTCAGGTAGTTGCGGACTTTCTTCAGCATGCTTCCTCCTTGGTCCTTAACTAGATCATCGATCAGGTCGTTCACATGCTTAAAGCGTCCAGGGGGGACCAGAACATACTCCCCCGGTCGGGTGATTTTTTGAGACCATGGGTCAAAGGCCTACGAAAGGGGCGAATCCGAAGTAGTCCTTACGCGTTGGTGCTCAAGCGCCTTCGCATCCAAACGTAGCCTGCAGCTGCCGCGGCCACGCCCAGGGCCACTCCACCCGACAGCATCGTTGTGCGCTGCGAAGGGGCGAAGTCAGCGAGCCGGCTCCGAAGCGTCACCGGTTTCGAGAATGTCCTTATGTCCCACCCGCGATCTTGCGCCTCTTTGCGCAATGCTCTGTCTGGGTTGACGGCAACCGGGAAGCCAACGGCTTCGAGCATCGGCAGGTCGGTGATAGAATCTGAGTACGCGTAGCTCTTGGACAGATCGATCCCCTGCTCTTGGGCAACTTGGTTGATGGCCTCGATCTTGTGCGGGCCGTAACAGTAGAACTCCAGCTCACCGACGTATCGGCCTTCTTCATCAACCTTGCCTCTGCTGGCGATGACCGCGTCGATGTCGAGCAGATGCCCGAGTGGCACCACGATCTCTTCTGGCGAGGAAGAAACGATGAAAACTTTGCGATCCTGCGCCTTGTGTTCATCGATCAGGTCTACGGCTTCTTTGAAGATGATCGGGGTGATCACGTCGCCCATCACTTCTTCGATCAGCGATTGGACCTTGGCTTTCTCCCAGCCCTTCGTGACGTCCAGGACCTTCTCACGCATCTGCTCCATCTTGTTCTCGTCTGCGCCAACGAGCAGATAAACGAATTGGGCGGCAACCCCCTTTAAGAGCAGCCGCTTGGTGATGAATCCCTCCTTATATAGGTCGCGACCGAACGCCAACCCGCTTGAACGGGCGATGATGGTCTTGTCGAGGTCGATGAAGGCCGCTTCCAATCCCCCGATGATAACTACCGGCCACGCATCCGATGCTCCAGGTCTTGAGGCTGGTACCCGTTTCGGTGTAAAAAGAGGAACTTCCCCGCTCAGCGATGATCTGGCGCGACCGGTCGGAACCGGTTCGAGGGGGGAGTGAGATGAAGTCACATGTGTCTCCGGCGGTACTGGTTGCTATCGACGACCCAGTGCTGTTCGACGAAGTGATCAGGTTCCTTGAAGAGGTCCCTCACTGGCGACTCACGGGTTCGGTTGCAACATCCGCCGAACTCGAGCGGGCGATCGCTGAGCGGCATCCAGATGCGGTCATCATCTCCGACTCGCTTGCCTTCGACACCGATCGCGCTGGGATGAGACTGAGCGCGCGCTTCGTTGTGGTTGGTCGCACCGAACATCCGCGGACTTTGAGGTCGGCCATCAGGCTCGGCGCGAAAGGTTTCGTAACCTGGCCTGCGGAAAGGCGCGAACTAAGGCTCCTGGTCGAAGAGGGCCTTGCCCCCGACCGAGACGTATTGCGAGGGAGCGGCGCGTTGGTAACCGTCTGGTCTCCCAAAGGCGGCTCCGGGTCAAGTGTCATCGCGTGCAGCCTGGCCGCAGAGTCGGCTTCGTTGGGATCTGATGTTCTTCTGTTGGATCTCGATCTCGACAACGGCGACGTAGCTTCAATCATCACCGGCGATCAGAGTTCAGCCGTTCGGGGACCTCTGAAATCGATCGCCGACCTGCTTGGCGTCGTCGATGAGATCGATGAGAGCGCGATCGACAGCATCGCAATGTCAACGGACTACGGTTTCAAGGTCGTTTTGTCGCCGTCGTCATTCGGTGAGATGGCATTGTTCAAGCCAACCGATATCGTGCGCGTCACGCAGGTCGCGCGGGCCTCGGCTTCGCTGGTGCTGGCCGATGCTCCAAGCGGATATTCCGAGTTGCTGGCGGCCCTTGCAGAGGAGTCCGACAGGTTCTTCGTGGTGGTGATCCCAACCGTTCTCTCGCTCAAGAGAGCGCGAGATGCTCTACGGTTCCTTGGTCAGTCTGGTATCGGATCGCCGAAGGTTTCGATCATCATGAATCAGTCTGTTAAGGGACCGATATCGCACCAAGAGGTCGAGTCGATACTCGGTACACGCGTCGATGCTGAGGTGAGGGCCGACCTCGAAGTGCTGCGCGCCACCGACAAAGGCGAAGTCTCGACTTCGATGAGGCGAGATCTTCGCAGGTTAGCTGCCAACCTCACCGGCGCCAAGATCGACCAGCCTCGCTCGTTGTTCTCCAAACGATAGATAATCCGGTGGTGGGAGATTTCAACCTCGCCGAGATCGGTGAGGCGTACTTCGAACGATGTGGCGATTTCGACGCGCTCTTCTTCGAGGACGAAACCCTTACGAGTGGGACCATCCGAAGCCGAGTGCTCTCTGCTGGCGGTGCCCTGACGCAGGTCATCGGCCCAGGCGACCGTGTTGTGATCGTGATGGCCAACTGTCCCGAGGTGGCGATCTGTTATGGAGCGGTCTGGCGGGCGGGAGGCGTTGTAACTCCGGCGCTATTCCTGCTGTCTGCAGAAGAGATAAGAAGGATCATCGAAGACAGTGAAGCAGTTGCGGTGATCACCACCCCAGAGTTCCTTCCGAACATCCTTATCGCAGCTGAAGGCCTGCCCACGGTGAAGAAGATCATCTGCACGGGGGCCCCCGACGCGCCCGTGATGGCGTTCGATGAACTGATGGACGCAAGCGCGGGCCCAATCGTTTCACGCGCCGACGATGACCTGGCTTGCCTTCTGTACACGGGCGGTACAACGGGAAGGTCCAAAGGGGTGATGCTCTCGCATCGCAACGTGGCTCTTGGAGCGCGTTCAGCTTTCGAGTCAGGAGATTCGATCGACGACGATCGCGCGATCGCAGCACTGCCACTGGCCCACGGGTACGGGATGATGAATTCGGTGGCGACTCAATTCGGTCTGCGAGGCTTCGCCGTGCTGATGCGCTGGTTCGACCCCATCCAGTGGCCCGACCTGGTGCAGCGATTCAAGATAAGGCGGGCGTCGCTAGTGCCAACCATGATCCAGATGCTTCTTTCCCAACCCCTTGAGGACTTCGATCTTTCATCGCTTCAGGTGGTCAACTCCGGGGCGGCCCCTCTCGCGACGGAAACGATAAAGGAATTCGAAAGAAGAGTCCCCTCGGTGACCATCATCGAGGGTTACGGGCTTTCCGAGTCGAGCAACATCGCAACTTTGAATCCGCGCTATGCGCGACGCGTCGGGTCGATAGGAAAACCTGTAGCGAACTATCAGGTCAAAGTGTTTGACGACGACGATAATGAAGTGTCAACAGGCGAGCCCGGCGAGATCTGCATCCGTTCCGATGGTGTGATGACGGGTTATTGGAATTCGCCTGAAGTATCGGCCGAAACACTTCGCGGGGGATGGCTGCATACGGGAGACATCGGCAAGATCGACGAAGACGGGTACGTGTGGATCGTCGATCGCAAGAAGGACTTGATCATCCGTGGGGGCTTCAACATCTATCCGCGCGACGTCGAAGACGTGCTGCTCGAACATCCTGCTGTGGAAGTCGCAGGGGTGGTTGGAAAACCCGATCCCAAGTACGGTGAAGAGATCGTTGCGTTCGTCGCATTGCGTAGTGGCGTAGACAAACCTGATGAAAGCGAGTTGGTTGCTCACTGCAAACGCAAGATGGGAAGCAAGGCCTATCCACGAGACGTAAGGATCGTCGGCTACCTTCCGCTCACCCCTGTTGGCAAGATCGATCGAAAAGCCCTAAGGCAGATGCTCTGAAATAGGCCGAGGTTCGGCCGTGGTTCGGAAGGAGTGCCCATGAACATCGACGACAAAGTCAGAAGGGTCGAAGAGACCCCGGTCAGTCAGTTGGCCGATGTCGACATAGACGACGTTTACGAGCACATGGACCATCTGCTTAGAGAACGCCCGTCGCCTCTTGCCCTTTACGATCGCTGGGAAGCTCAGAACTGGCGAGTGTCGGATCTGGACTTCACCGAAGATACGCAGCATTGGGGCTTCTTGATGCCCGAGCTGCAGGACTATCTATTGACCATCTTCACCGAGTTCTTCCTCGGCGAACAGGCTGTGACCGATACATTGGCCCCGCTGATCATCGGGGCCCCCGACGCGGACTCGCGGGTTTTCCTTTCCACCCAGATAGTCGATGAGGCAAGACACACTGTGTTCTTCAAGAGGTTCTTCGCCGAAGTGCTCAATGTTAGCGGTGGCTTGAACGCAGCCCTGGCGGCGGTGCGCCCCGGTGCGGTTGAGGGTTGGAAGAAGATCTTCGATGTCGATCTGGTCGAGGCGACCGATCGCGTGCGCTTGCATCCCGAAGATCGTGAGGCATGGGTGAGAGGCATCACTGTCTATCACTTCGTTGTTGAAGGCATGCTTGCCCTGACCGGTCAGAAATATCTCGTTCGAGTGTTCCGAAACCTGGGCATGCTTCCGGGGTTCCGCGCGGGCTTCACTGCGGTCGCCCGCGATGAATCGCGTCACGTGAACTACGGTGTTGGCGCGATAAGGGAACAGATCCTTCAAAACCCAAAGATGGCCGATGTCGTGGGCGACTGCGTTCTTGGACTGCTGCCATCGGCGTGCAAAACGATCGAACCTGCCGACCGCAATTACGAGAACATCCAACATCCGAACGACTTCCCGCCGCCTGCGCGCATCGACCCACGCGAGATACATCGCTTCTCGCTGACTTCATTGACCAAGCGCCTGCGGGTAGCAGGCCTATCCGAAGAGGTGTGCGCGACCATCGAAGCACGCGGACTCACCTACTACGACGACCAGATAGCCGAGTTCGAGACCCGTTTCGACCGGGAACACCCAGCGCGCGCTTTCGATCGTGGCGAGGTGGAGCTTTCGTTCCGGCGGTTTGAAGCACACGGTGTCGATGACTTAGGCTTGCCCTAACTTCCCCCTTTTCGACCATCACGCATCAAATTGGAGGGGAGTTGCAAGAACGTGGCCGCGAAGGGGCCCCCGGGGTGCACGGGGACCTGAAAGAGCGCATCCGAAAGCGCCTGCTCGAAGAGCGCGACCCTACGCTGTTCACCGGTTCTTCGGCCGAGCGCCGTATCCGTCTGAGGGAAGCCGTCGGCCGGGTGCTGCTCGAGGACCGCATCTTGATACCAGGCGCCCAGGTTTCGGCTCTGGTCCGTGAGATATCGGACGAAGTTGTTGGACTCGGCCCGATCGAAGCTCTCATTCGCGATCAAAGGATCACCGAGGTCATGATCAATGGTCCCGACGACATTCGCATCGAGCGCAACGGCAAGATCGAAACAACCGATGTGACCCTCGACTCTGAAGCGCAGATCATGCACCTCGTCGAGCGCGTGATCGGCCCGCTTGGGCTCCGGATCGACGAATCGCAGCCCTTCGTTGAAGCGAGACTTCCCGATGGGAGCAGGCTGCATGCGATCATCCCGCCCCTTTCCATCAATGGCCCAGTGGTCACGATCCGCAAATTCTCGGTACTGCCGCTCACAATCGACGATCTTGTCGCGAGCGAAACGATGTCGCGTTCCATGGCAAAGTTTTTGGAAGCTGCGGTCAAATCGAAACTCAACATCATCGTTTCAGGCGGGACGGGCAGCGGCAAGACCACGTTGTTGAACGTTGTCTCTTCGTTCATACCTGCCGACGAACGTTTGATCACCATCGAGGAGGCGGCAGAGTTGCGGCTTGCGCGCGACCACGTCATATCTTTGGAAGCACGTCCCGCGAACATCGAGGGCCGCGGCGAGGTAACCGTTAGAGACCTGCTGCGCAACGCGCTGCGTATGCGCCCCGACCGCATCATCGTCGGCGAGGTTCGCTCTGGCGAAGCCCTCGATATGTTGCAGGCCATGAATACCGGGCATGAGGGTTCGCTTTCAACGTGCCATGCCAACTCCCCCCAAGATCTTCTTGTCCGATTGGAGACAATGGTGATGATGTCCGACCTCGGTCTGCCTGCCGGTCCCATCAGACAGCAGATCGCGGCTGCACTCGACTTGGTCGTTCACACGGCACGTTTCTCCGACGGCTCTCGGCGTGTGGTCAAGATCACCGAAGTCCTTGGTCTTTCTGAAAGCGGCCTTGGGTTGGCCGACGTGTTCTCGTTCGTCCGCGACGACGAAGGCCGCGGGCGGTTCGCGATGGGTCAACGGCCAGCATCGCTGCGCAGGATCAAGAGCGCGGGTTTCGACCTCGATTGGTCAAGCCTTGACTGACATCATCATCGCCGTTGCCGCGATGCTATTGATGATCTCGGTCTTTTCGATATGGCGGGCCGCGGTGTCGAAGCGCAACGGCCAACTTGCCATGAGGCGATTGCGGGAACCGGGCCAGGGCAGCACGCGCTCGCGGCGCGTTCATGAGCGCCGTTCGCTCCTCGAGCCGATGGCCTTGGCTTTCGGTAATACCTGGGCAGGGCAGCGCCTTCGCATCTACTCCGAACGTGAGCATCCCGGCGCGGCTTTCAGCGAAGTATTTACTTATGTCCTGATCGGGCTTGTCGGAGGTTTCGTGGTTGGGGTGGCGGTTTTCGGTATCTCCCCGCCTTCGATCTTGTCGTCGCTGGGGGGCCCTGTGGTTATCGACTTTTTCGCCAAACGTCATCATGGGCGCAGAACGGCTCGTCTCGAGCAGCAACTGCCAGCATCGCTTGCCCTGCAAGCATCATCCCTTCGGGCCGGGCGTTCTCTTGTGCATTCGCTGAGAGATCTCAGCGCCGATGCCAAAGCACCTCTATCCGACGAATTGGAGCGCGTGTTACGCGAGATCGATCTCGGCGGCAGATTCGAGGATGCGGTCGGTTCGATGTCTTCTCGCGCCGCGAGCAGAGACTTCGATCTGTGGGTGATGGCCATGCTTCTGCATCGAACCAGCGGAGGCGATCTAACAACGGTCCTCGACGCTCTTGCGTCTCGCCTTAGAGAGCGCTCCCACACCCGAAGCGAAGTCATGTCGCTTACAGCCCAAGGGCGCTTGTCGGGGTTGGTCGTCGCACTCGCACCCATCGCATTTTTCGTTTTCCTATCGGTCACAGCCCGCGAGCAGATGAAGGTTTTGTACAGCACCCCGCTGGGTTTCGTGTTGCTGGTAGCAGGTTTGACCATGGAGATTCTAGGGTTCATGTGGATCCGTTGGATCGTGAGAGTGAGACTGTGATCGAACTGGTCCTCGGCGCGATGTGCGGGCTCGTGACGCTTCTGTCACTGAGATCGTTGATCACTTCCGACCAACGCGTTCTCGCGAGGCTTGCCCCGGTTAACAAGTCGATCCGAGCTTCGCGTTACGGCCGACGCTTTGACACTAGGGCGATTGGGCGGATACTCCGCATACTCGGCGCGGTATCGGGCGATGTTGAGCGCATCGGCCAGAGATTGACCGAAGCTGGCCTGGGTTTCGAAGCGCAAGCTTTCGCGGGAGGGCGAAACGCTTTGTGCATCGTTGCGGGGCTGGTTGGCCTTCGATGGGGAGCCTTCGCTATCGTCGTTTCACCGATCCTTGTCTTGCTTTGTTATCGCGCACCGGACTTGCTGATCGGGCTGCGCATAAAAGCGCGCCATGAAGAGATATCCCGCGAACTGCCCGACGCCGTCGACATGTTGGCCGTTGCCACGCAAGCAGGGCTCAACCTTTCGCTCGCGCTGGAGCGCGTTTCGTCGAACACACGGGGTGGGTTGGGGGCCGAACTGACAAGAACCATGG